>JAQICK010000369.1 GCA_027858595.1 Melioribacteraceae bacterium | reverse complement strand
TAAATTTCAAGTTCACGACTTTAAAGAATTTCAGAATGGTTTTTATATCAAAGTTGTGGCTCAATTAACTAATAATACATCCCTTTTTATTCGAGAATATAGTGATGAATTTGAGAGGAATTATTCATATCATTTGCAAGATGTAAATAGCAAATTAATAGTGAGATGGGATAATGCTCCTAATCATAAAAACTTGTCAACATATCCATTCCATAAACATACTGGGCAAGTAGTTGAATCAACAAATGAAATATCTCTGTCCGATGTTTTAACAAACATTGAAAAACAAATTAGTAATTAAGTCTAATTTCTCAATAGTGATTAATGCAGTATCCACTAATTAAATACGTAGTTGCATTTATTGTTGGAATATTAACATCACACTATATCTACGTGCCATTGGAATATAGTCTTTGGATAATTTCTTCACTAATTTTGTTAGCAATAATTTTTAATTTCACAAAACTTAACGGGCTATTAACTCCAACTTTATTGGCTACAGTAATGTTTATTGGAATATCCTATTCATCTTTAAGAACCGAATCGACTGTTGTTTATCCATTTCAAAAAACAAAAATATCCAAAACAGTTATCTATGGCGAAGTAAAAGAAATTAATTTAATTCATTCGGATAAATTTAAAATTATAGTTCATTCAGATTCTGTTACGATAAATGATTCTACAATTTTCATTGAAGATAATTTCCAATGTAATATTTCTTTCGCTAGTAAAAATAGATTGTCCCAACTCTATAAAACATTGAAAATCGGCAACAGAGTTGGGCTTTCTGGCACTTTAAGAAAAGGGAGAGAAGAACGTAATCCTGGTGAATTTGATTATTATAAATATTTGCAATCTCAAGAAATTGCTGGAATTATTTACATCAGAGAAACAAGATATTTTAGAATCATTGACACTTCTATTAATTACTTTTCTAATTCAATACTTGAGTCTCGAAAATGGGTCTCTGAGAAAATAGAAGAATCACATAACAAAAGAACAACGTCGTTACTTAAAGGCTTACTACTCGCAGATAGAAGTGAAATAGATTATAGAACAAAAGAGAGTTTTATAAATTCTGGAGTTATTCATGTCCTTGCTGTGTCAGGGCTTCATGTAGGTTTTATAGTTTTAATATTTATGTTTCTTACAAGTAGATTATCAATTTATCCAAGAACTATATTAACAATTCTCGGATTAGTTGCATTTTTGTTTTTAACTGGTTCTCCTCCATCAGTATTTCGTGCTACCATAATGGTTGTTGTAATGTTGTTGATTTATCTATCCAACAGAAGTTACAATTCACTTAACGCACTTGCCCTTGCAGCACTTATTATTCTTTTATTAAATCCGTTAGAAATATTTAATCCAGGTTTTCAACTTTCGTTTTCTGCTGTGCTTTCAATTTTAGTTGTATATCCAATTCTTTCTAAAAAAATTACTACAAAAAACAAGTTGCTACGATATCTTTTACTTTTTAGTGCTGTCTCTTTTTCTGCACAACTCGGAACGATTCCGTTTACACTTATATATTTTCAAAAACTTTCTATCATTTCACTCTTTGCAAATTTACTAGTGATTCCAATTATTGGAATAATTGTTGGGCTTGGAGTTTTAACAATAGTTATTTCAACATTCTCGGCGTTTGGCTGTATCTTTTTTGCTTCTGCAAATATGTTATTCACAGATTTATTGCTGACTATAGTTGATGTTACTGGAACTCAGCAATTCTCATATTTTTATATTGCTAATTTCTCTTTAATAGATGGATTTATATTTTACATATTTTTAATAATTATTATCTATTCAATTAAAAAGTTTTCAAATTCTTATGCTTTAATTGTCCTTTCTGTTTTTGTGGGGCTAAATTTATTCGTTTATCTTCAATTGGATAACAGACAACTTTTGCCTGATGGAAAGTTCTCAATAGTTATGATTGACATTGGGCAAGGGGATGGAATTCTGCTTAAGTTCCCAAGTGGTGAAACTGCTCTTCTCGATGCAGGAAATGCTTCGCTCTCTTTCGATAATGGTGAGCGTGTTATTGCACCACTTTTAAGAAGACTCTCAATAAAGCAAATTAATTACGGTTTTATTTCTCATGTTGATAGTGATCATTACAAGGGATTTCTGTCACTTATAAAAAATGGTTGGATTAAAGAAATATATAAACCCAGCATAGATACTACACTTAACAAGGATGTTCGATTAGAAAAAATAATCAAAGAAAATAATGTAAAGTTGAACTATTATTCCAAATCAAAAATGATGTTTGGTAATTTAGCATTCTATATTTTGAATGATACAACAAATACAAAATATAAAAGTTTTGATGCTAACAATAAAAGTGGGGTATTTAAAATAGTTCACGGAAATAATTCTTTCTTATTTGTTGGCGATGCAGAGTATCCAGCTGAAAGAATATTGATGAATAGTTACAGAGAGTTTCTTGATTGTGATATATTAAAAGTTGGTCATCACGGAAGTAAATCCAGCTCATCACAAAAATTTATTAATGCAGTTACTCCAGAAATTGGTTTGGTCAGTGCTGGCTTGAATAACATCTTTGGTCATCCAGTAAAAATGATTATGGATAGATTTATAAATAGCAATGTTACATTGTATCGCACTGATTTAGAAGGTGCAATCATTCTTCAATCAGATGGTGAGACTGTTAGGAAAATAAATTGGAGAGAATTTTAGCTTTGTGTTTATCCACACTTACTTTTAACTTTGCAATTGATTAAAATAAAATTTATGATTATAGATAACAACATTTCACTAAAACCGTATAACACTTTTAATGTTGATGCTAAAGCAAAATATTTTGCAGAAGTTAATAGCATCTATGAATTGAAGCAGTTATTAAACGACAAGAATCATAATTCTGAAAAGATACTAATACTTGGCAGTGGAAGTAATATTTTATTCACAAAGGATTTTGATGGAATTGTTATAAAATTAAATAGCACTGAAATTAAATTAATTTCTGAAACAGATGATAACATTTTTATCGAAGCAGATTCTGGTCTTGAATGGGATGGTTTTGTTAAATATACTATTTCTAATGGCATAAGCGGCATTGAAAATCTGTCTTTAATTCCAGGTAAAGTTGGTGCTGCACCTATTCAAAACATAGGTGCTTATGGAGTTGAAGTAAAAGATGTGATTGAAAGTGTAAATATAATTTTGCTAAATAATTTGGATGAGAAAACTCTTTCAAATGAAGAATGTAAATTTGGTTATCGTGATAGTATATTTAAAAATGAGTTAGTTAATAATTTTGTTGTAACTTCGGTATTATTCAAATTCTCGAAAAGTAATAAAGTAAATCTTTCATACCTGCCACTAAAGAACTCTTTTGTTGGGAAAACTGAAAGTGAAATTACATCTGAAGATGTGCGAAATGCAGTGATAGCTATTCGAGAGAGCAAATTACCTGACCCAAATAAACTTGGAAATGCAGGAAGTTTCTTCAAGAATCCTATTATTACACAAGAAAAATATGATACATTGAAAAATGAATATTCTGACTTAAATGGATATCCAGAAAGTAATTCCAAAATGAAAATTTCTGCAGGTTGGCTAATTGAAAAATGTGGATTTATGGGTAAACGGATAGGCGATGTAGGTGTTCACGAAAAGCAAGCATTAGTAATTGTCAATTATGGAAATGCAACTGGAAATAAAATTGTTGAGTTTTCAAAAATGATTCAAAATGAAGTTAAAAGTAAATTTAATATAAAAATAATTAATGAAGTTAATATTTTATAAACAAATAATGATGTAACATGAGTGAAAACAAAAATAATCAAGGAATGAGCCAAATTGTAAATGAGTTAGTTCAACCATTTAAGGACTTAGTACACACATCAAGGGCTTTATTAGGTCTTAATATTTCTTATGTAGTAGAAGGATTTGTCTATTTTGGAATTGTTGGATTACTAGCAATATTTTTTAATGAATTTGTGGGACTCGATGATATTGATGCTGGCAGAATGGTTGGTTTTCAAACCGCTGGCATTACAATAGCAATGCTTTTTCTTGGTGCAACAGTCGATTGGATTGGTCTGAGAAAAGCAATGTTGATTTCTCTCATATTTATGTTTGTTGGGCGTTTAATTTTATCAATGTCTCCTCAACTTGGTGGTCCAGGACTTTGGGGTGGCTCACACATGTTTTCCATGTTAGGAATTATGGGTGTTATAATTGGTTATGGAATTTATCAACCTGCCGCATATGCAGGAGTAAAGCAACTTACAACTTCTAAAAACTCAGCAATGGGTTATGCAATGTTGTATGCCTTGATGAATCTTGGTGGATTTCTACCTGCACTTATTCAACCTCCAATTCGAAAATCTTTTGGTATTGATGGTGTATTTTGGTTCTACTCTGCTATAACTATTGTTGGTTTTGCAGCTGTTGCAATTCTGATGTCTAAAAGAGCAATTGCGGCTGCAACAAAAGAGGCAAAAGAATCTGAAACTGAAAAAGTTGTAGATGATGATGATGTAATGGCAGATATGTCGGCAAAAGAAAAAATGAAATATTATATGAAGAATTTCCCAATTAGGGATTTACGGTTTATGTATTTTATATTTATTCTGATTCCAGTTCAAACGCTTTTTGCTCATAATTGGCTTACTCTCCCATTATATACAAGTCGCGCTTTTGATGGATTTGTAAGTGATAATTTCGATTTTTTTGTAAATCTTAATCCATTATTAATTTTTGTGCTTACACCAATTGTTACAGGTCTTACATTAAAAAAGAATACTTATTCAATGATGATTGTTGGAACATTTGTAATGGCATCGCCAACTTTTATTCTTGCTCTTGGACCAAATATTTATACTCTCATGACTTATCTAGTGATTATGACAATTGGTGAAGCAATGTGGCAGCCAAGATTTTTACAATGGGTTGCGGAAATTGCACCTAAAAATATGACTGGTATTTATATGGGAATTGGTCAGTTCCCTTGGTTCTTAACAAAAGTTGTAACATCAATTTATTCCGGGTGGTTTTTAATGAATTATTGTCCGGAAGATATGGCACCAGCAGATATGAATACAGAAATGATGTGGTTAATTTATGGGTTTATAGCTATCATTACTCCTATTGGATTAATACTTTCAAAAAATTGGATGCAAAAAGGATTCAAAACAAAACACGAAGGTTAGTATTAGTAGATTCAACAAATAAGCATTGAATAAATATTATATAACAAATAAATAAAATGAGCTAACAGCTCAAATTTTCCAATAAAAATAGTGTAATCATGAACAAAGAAAATGAGAACGAAAAACAAGGTTTCATACAATTAATGAAATCATTTACAAAGCCATTTTGGATAGCTAGCACAATGGAACTTTTTGAACGTTGGGCTTGGTATGGTTTGTTTGCAGTTTTAGCACTCTACTTAACTGGCTCTACAGACGAAGGCGCTTTAGGATTTACACATATTGAGAAAGGGCAAATAATGGGTTTTGTTACAGCAATTCTTTATTTGTTACCACTTTTTACAGGTGTTATTTCTGATAAAATTGGATATAAACTTTCACTTATTATTGCCTATGTAATGCTTATGACTGGGTATTATTTTATGGGAGAAGTTACAAGTTATTCAACTGTATTTTTAATCTTTTTATATGTAGCTGTTGGAGCTGCAATATTTAAACCTGTTGCTTCAGCTATTGTTACAAAGTCAACTGATAAATCTAATTCCACACTAGGCTTTGGTATTTTTTATATGATGGTAAATGTTGGTGGTTTCATCGGACCAGCTTTTTCATCTACACTAAGAACTCAATATGGTTGGAAAATTGTTTTTATTCAAGCAGCAGTTGTTATATTTATAAATTTGTTGATAGTAATATTTTTCTTCAAAGAACCAGATAGAGTTAAAAGTGATGAGACAATTAGTCAAGCAATGCTTAGTGCTCTAAAAAATATTTGGGAAGCTATTAAAGATAGTCGTCTCTCTGTATTGCTTGTTATTATGGTTGGATTTTGGACAATGTTCAATCAACTATTTTATACTTTACCTACTTTTATTGAAGATTGGATAGATACAGCGGCATTGCATGATTCTATTGCACAGTTATCACCTTGGTTAGCAAGTTTTATGAGTGGTGGTGGAAAATCAGTTAACCCTGAGATGCTTATTAATATTGATGCTGGAGCAATTGTTCTACTTCAATTGTTAGTCTCTTACTTTGTATTAAAAATGCGTCATGTAAGTGCAATGATTAGTGGATTTATAGTTGCTTCTATTGGTATTGGAATTACTTTTTATACAGGCAATGGTCTTTTCACAATTCTTGGAATAGTTATCTTTGCAGTTGGAGAGATGATGACAAATCCAACTTTTTCATCATTTATTGCTCTTATATCTCCCAAAGGAAAAGAAGCTTTATATATGGGAACTTACTTTGTGCCTGTGTTTGTTGGAAATTTATTAACAACGTTTATTTCTGGTAATCTTTATCAAGCATGGTCAGATAAATTAAGTCTGCTACAAACTGAAATGGGTAGTAGGGGATTAGCAATGCCAAAAATTTCTGAGAACTTTTCAAAGAATGAATACTTTGCACTTGCATCTGAAAAACTTGAAATGACACAAACGCAAATGACTCAAATGATTTGGGATACTTATCAACCAAATAGTATTTGGTATGTTATTGTTGGTATTGGTGTCCTAACAATATCCGCATTATTTATATATGATTATATGGTTATTAAACCAAAAGAAAAGCAACAAGCACTATAAGTTATAAAATAATATAAATATGAATTAGATTGGTTGGTGAATATCCAACCATTCTAATATTTGAAAGGGAATTAGTTGAATAGTAAGAAAATTAAAATAGTTGCGGTTATTGGAAGTATTTCAGAAAATAGCTTTACAAGAAAATCAGTTAAATTAGCTATAGATGAAATTGAAAAGAATAAAAATTATACAGTTGAAATTGTGGATCCGAGGGATTTTGATTTACCAATTCCGGGTTCTGGAATTATGAATGATTCAAGAAAGAGATTGCAAAATATTGTTGGAGATGCTGATGGAGCAATACTTGCAACTCCAGAATATAATGGAAGCTTTAGTAGCATAATAAAAATGGTGATAGAGAACCTTGGTTATCCATCAGAGCTTTCTGGAAAGCCAATAGTGATACTTGGAGTTGCAGATGGTGATATGGGTGCAATTAAATCTATAGAAGCACTACGTAGTGTTTGTGCTCATATTGGAGGATTAGTTTTACCTAATTCAATATCAGTTGCTCGTATAGGTACAAAGTTTGATGAAAATGATAAATGTATTGATGAACAAACTGAAAGACGAATAAGAAGAGTTGGGAGTGATTTAGTTAAATATATTAATGATTATAATTCTTGAAAAATGACAAAAATCAGATATTATAAATTTTATGAAAAATATGTCATTGCGAGGAGTTTTATCCCGAAGCAATCTGCAACAGATTGTCCCAAAGGTATTCTTACAGAGCCACATCCAACAAAAACAGTTAGACTCGCAATGACGTGATAATTTAGTATTTTCTCTTATGTCTCAATTCTTGTGTCTAATATCTCTCTTCTAACTCTTCCTAATAATCATTTTATCGTAAAGTAAAATTAACATTGCAGAACCAAGAGCAATAATTCCAAATATCATCCACATTAAATCTGGGCGTTGCATATCTCTTGCAAATGCTGCATAAAGTTGTCCTGAAAGAATTCCTCCAAAAAGGTTTCCTAGAGCCACACACCAATAGAAGTAACCCATATAAAGAGCAACTTTTGCTGGTGGAGCAATTCTGCCTGTGTATTCTTTTGATTTAGGGGAAGCCATCATTTCACCAAAAGAGAATACGACAATTCCGAGGACAGTAAGCCAGCCAATAGTTCCAAAAATTAGGACTGAAAAAGAAACCACTGTAATCATAGTTCCCCAGAAAATAGTTGTGAAAGGTTTCATTCGGGTAACCAAATATGAAATTCCAATTTGGAAGAAAATTATTGCACCAGCATTTAGGTTAATTAAATACTCAGGATTAAATTGACCAGCAACTGCCATAGAATTTGAAAATGCAACAAATGTTTCGTTGGATACACCAAAGAAATTAAATAGAGATTGTGTTGATTGCATCAAATCGGAAGTATCGACAAAATCACGAATGTATAGTGGTAGCGTGTAGAATATTTGATTGAACGATGTCCAAAATCCAGACATTAAAAGTAGGAATAAACCAAATTTCCAATCACCTAGTTTCATTGGCGAAACAAACCAACTTTGATTTTCTCTTTTTATTGTTTTACGAAGAATCAAATCGTAAATAAAATTTAATGCCACCCAACCTAGTGAAATGTATATTATTTGACTCCAAGTAATAGTATTATCAGAAGTAAACTTGGAGCCCATTACAAGAATTGAGAGTAATCCAAAAACAAAAAGGAAAAATCTTCCATTACCAAGAACTTCAACCATATCGGATAAAACTTTTTTAAGTGAACGTGGATTAGCAGATTTAGCTTCCGATGTAGGCTCTTTGTAAAATAGAGTTACAAAAATAAAATTAACAGCAATCCAACCAGATGACGCGATAAAAACATACTCCCAACTAATTGCACGCACAATACCAGCAACTATTGGTCCTACAAATCCACCAATATTCACCATCATATAAAATATTCCAAAACCCAAAGAAGCACTTTTTTCGTTTGTAACCTTTGATATTGTTCCTATAATTACTGGCTTAAACATTGACGCACCAATAGCAACCATCATAAAAGCTAGAAAAAACGTTGGAAATGTTTTGAACTGTCCAAGCATATAATATGCAGGAACCATTACAATGAACGAAGCAAATAGCATTTTCTTAAAACCATATCTATCTGCGAGAGCACCCGAAACAACAGGGAAAAGATATAAGAAAAAAGTAACAACACCTTGAAGAACGCCTCTATCTTCGTCCGAAAAACCAAGTCCACCATCACCAACAGCACCAGTTATATAAAGCGACGACACAGCAAAAAATCCATACCAGGCCATACGCTCAAAAATTTCCATGGTGTTAGCAATCCAAAATGTTTGTGGAAAATCTTTAAGTTTAATTTTGTCAGTCATAAATCCTCAAAATAAGTCATAAAAAAATGAGTAAATTTGTGTTCCAAATTAGCTCTAATTAGTTTTGCAATATACAATTATTTAATTTTTATTATAAAATAAATTCATAGGTTTTGAAATGGATAAAGTAGTTCTAAAAACAAACTTTGAAGATGTTAAACTTGCTAATCGAGGTAAGGTTAGAGACATTTATGAAATTGATGGTAAATACCTTTTAGTTTCAAGTGATAGGCTATCAGCATTTGATGTGATAATGAATGAAGGAATTCCGAGCAAAGGAAGAATATTAACAGAGATTTCAAAATTCTGGTTTGAACTTATGAAAGATGAAGTTGAGAATCATTTGATTTCTACTGAGGTTGACGAATATCCAGAAGTTCTTCATAAATACAGAGAAGAGTTGGAAGGTCGTTCAATGCTTGTTAAAAAAGCAAAGTTAATTCCGATTGAATGTATTGTTCGTGGATATATTTCCGGTTCTGGTTGGAATGAATATAAAAAATCTGGAACCATTTGCGGAATTGAATTACGTGAGGGATTAGTTGAATCGGAAAAATTAGATGAACCAATATTTACACCATCTACCAAAGCAGAAATTGGCTTGCACGACGAAAATATATCTGAAGAGAAAGCAATTGAAATAGTTGGCGAAGAGACTTATAATATTATAAAAGATACTTCTCTTAAAATTTATAAAAAAGCATATGAATATGCGTACTCAAAAGGAATTATACTTGCCGATACAAAAATGGAGTTTGGTTTCTACGATGGTAATATAATTTTAATTGATGAAGTTCTAACTCCAGATTCATCAAGGTTCTGGCCCTTAAATAGTTTTGAAAAGGGAAGAGCTCAGGATAGTTACGACAAGCAATATGTGCGTGATTATTTGTTATCTGTAAATTTTAATAAACAACCGCCTGCACCAACTTTACCAGAAGATGTTATTCAAAATACTTCAAAACTTTATAAAAAAGCTCTCTTTGAATTAACCGAGAAAAAATTAGACTAATGCTACCTAAAAAAATATCCATATCGGAAAATGATTCCGTTAATATTGAATGGGATAATAATAAAGTTTCTGAAATTAATAAATATTTGCTCCGTAAATCATGTCCGTGTGCACTTTGCGAAGTAGAGAGAGACGATAATCATCACGAGTATAATTTGTTTCGTGGAAATAAAACTGAAGTAGTTGATATAGAAGTCGTTGGGCAACACGCAATAAAAGTAACTTGGAAAGATGGACATAATACTGGAATGTATGAATTTCAGTATTTAATAGATTTAGCAGAGAAAGGATATTCACCTAAAGGATGATACTTCCAAATCAATTAACAGTTTTACGAATTTTTTTAACTCCAGTATTTTATTTGCTGTTTAGAACTGGCGACCCGGTTCTTGTGCAAATATCTATGGTAGTATATATGGTTGCAGGCTTTACCGATTGGTATGACGGTTGGTTAGCACGCAAGTATAATTATATTACCGAATGGGGGAAATTTCTCGATCCTCTTGCCGACAAAATTCTTAACTCAGCTGCATTTTTTGCTTTTGTATATCTCGATATTCTTCCACTGTGGATGGTAATAATAATTGTTATTCGCGACTTTTTAATTACTGGTTTGCGTGGAGTTTCCGATTATCAAAAAGCATCTTTTGTTACTCGTAAATCAGCTAAATTTAAAACTTTTTTACAAATGGCGTTTATAAATTATCTTATTTTTATCTATGCTTTTAGCATAACAGAATATTTTTATGTTGGAAACGAAGATGTTTTTGCAATGCTGATGGATAAGTATTTGATTTATTATTTAATGTTATTTGTAACTCTTGTTACATTATATACTGGAGTTGAATATATTTATAAAAATAGAGGATTGATTAAGCGGATGTTTAATTATGAATCTTAATTTTTTTGAAAAGATGCTTGGCTCTGCTTTCTACACTGGATATATTCCTTTTGCACCAGGAACATTTGGAAGTATAGTTGCTTTACTAATTTATTTGATTCCCGGATTTGAAA
>JAQICK010000185.1 GCA_027858595.1 Melioribacteraceae bacterium | reverse complement strand
GAATCTATTTCATCGAATATTTTTTCAGCATCCGCTTCCATTTTGTTAGTTAAAGATTCCACGTAATAACTTCCACCCAATGGATCTACAGAATTAATAACTCCAGTTTCGTATGCAATTAATTGCTGTGTTCGCAAAGCAATTTTAACAGCTTTTTCACTTGGCAATGCTAATGTTTCATCCATTGAATTTGTATGGAGCGACTGTGTTCCACCCAAAACCCCCGCCAATGCTTGGATTGCAGTTCTAACAATATTGTTTTCTGGTTGCTGTGCTGTTAAGGTAGCTCCAGCAGTTTGTGTGTGGAAACGCAACCACCATGAACGTGGATTTTTAGCACCGTATTTTTCTTTCATCCGTTTTGCATAAATTCTACGAGCAGCACGGAACTTTGCAATCTCTTCAAAGAAATCGAGATGCGAATTAAAAAAGTGAGAAATTCTTGGAGCAAAATCATCAACATCCAGTCCTCGTTCAATTGCATCTTCAACGTATGCAAATCCATCAGCCAATGTGTATGCAAGCTCTTGCACAGCTGTAGAGCCAGCTTCACGAATATGATATCCACTAACAGATACAGGGTTCCATTGCGGAACTTCTTTTGTGCAATACTCAATCATATCAGTAATAATTCTCATTGATGGTTTTGGAGGATAAATATATTCCTTCTGAGCAATGTATTCTTTTAGAATATCATTTTGCATTGTTCCACGCAATTTATCAAAAGAGACACCTTGCTTCTTTGCAACGGCAAGATAAAATGCAAACACCATTGCAGCAGGTGAATTTATTGTCATTGAAGTTGAAACTTTATCCAAAGGAATTTTATCGAATAGAATTTCCATATCCTCAAGCGAAGAAATTGCAACTCCACACATGCCTACTTCACCATCACTTAAATCATCATCAGCATCGTAACCCATAAGAGTTGGTAAATCGAATGCTACGGATAAACCACCTTGCCCGTTATCCAATAGATACTTGAAGCGTTCATTTGTATCTTCCGGAGTTCCAAAGCCAGCGAACTGACGCATTGTCCATAGTCTTCCACGATATCCATTTGTATGAATTCCACGAGTGTAAGGATATTCACCAGGGAAATTTATGTCATCTAAAAAATTATTATTATCAACATCATCTGGAGTGTACAGTGGTTTCACATCTTCACCAGAAACAGATGTAAATTTAACCTCGCTTGGTTTAGATTTTTCTAATCGCTCAGTATATTTTTCTTTTGATCTGCGATATTCTTCAATATTCATATTCAGTTCTTTCTATTTAATTTTTAATGGGGAAATATACTAAAGAGTTGGGATAATTTGTAAATTGAAGCACTGAAATAATTAGTTTAGGTTCTCCCAAATCTCTTATCAAATTCACCAAGTGGAATTTTAATAATTATGGGTCTTCCGTGTGGACAAACGTATGGCATTGATGTTGCAAATAAATGATCTACAAGAACACGCATCTCTTGTTCGTTTAATCTATCACCTGCTTTAATTGCAGCTTTGCATGAAAAAGACTTTGCGAGATTATCCCTCTCCTCAAGATGTTTATCTTCTTCATTTTTTCTGTATTCTTTTATTATTCCATGCAGGGTGTCAACTTCAGAACCACTTTTAACATCGGATGGAACACCATTTATTACAATTATATTTTTCTTTTTAAACTTTATTTCAAACCCAAGTTTCATTAAATACGGATTAATTGTTTCTAACAAGTTATAATCTGCAGGGTCTAGTTTTACTTTTTCAGCAAAAAGCAGTTGTTGTGAAAAAGGCATATCTGCATCAAAAGAATTTATAGCTTTATCATATAGTATTCTCTCGTGAGCAACATGCTGATCAATAACCATCAAACCACTTTTAATTGGGGAAAGAATATATTTATTATGCAGTGAAATTAGAAATGATGAAGAGTTTTCTTCACTTTCACTAGGAAAATTATTGGATGAATGCTGATAAATATTATCTTCAAAGGGATGAGAGGAATTAGATTCGGTTACTTCTTTTTTTAGATTCGGATTTATTGAACCAAATAACAAATCAATTTCCTCTTCTTTGTAAATTCCTTGTTTATCTTTCTTTTGATTAAAACTTGAGTTCAGATTTGGTCTATTACTAAAATCATCTTTGGGTATATAATCTTGGTTTTCTTGCTTTAATGATGAAGTCATTTCAACGCTATTATCAAAACTAATATTTGGAACTAAATCATACTGACCAATGGATTTCCTGATAATAGCTTTTACAAAGTTGTAAATATTCTTATCATCATCAAATTTAATTTCCATTTTTGTAGGGTGAACATTAATGTCAATTCTTTTAGGATCCAAATCTATAAATAGAACAAAAAAAGGATATTCCCCTTTTTCAAGTAGATGCTCATATGCCGTAAAAACCGCATGGTTTATAGTCTTACTTATAACAAATCGCTTGTTAATAAAAAGGAACTGTTCTCCCCTACTCTTTTTCATAAAAGTAGGTTTTGCAATATATCCGTTAATACTCAAGTATTCCGTTTTCTCTTCTACTTCAATCAAGCTTTGTAGAATATTTTTGTCTATTACTTGTTCAACTCTTTATTCAATATTGACTGATGGGAAATCAAATATCTCTTCCTCATTATTCCAGAACTTAAAAGAAACTTCAGGATAACTAAGTGCTGTTCGCTTGAAAGTATCTGTAATATGTTTTAGTTCTGTCGAATTTCCCTTTAGAAATTTTCTTCGTCCAGGGGTATTATAGAAAAGATTTTTTACACTAATTGATGTCCCAGTAGGATAATTACCCTTTTCAATTTTTATTTCATCAGAATTTTCAATAAACAAAAGAGTTCCTAGTTCATTGTTTTTCTGAGCTGTCTTAATTTCAACTTTAGCAACGGCTGTAATTGAACTTAATGCTTCACCTCTAAATCCAAAAGTTCTAATTTCTTCAAGATCATCAATGGTAGATATTTTTGATGTAGCATGGCGTTTAATGCTCTCTATAGCATCAACCTCAGACATACCGGCACCATCATCAATAACTTGGACTAATGTTTTACCAGCAGCTTTAACGTAAACTTCAATATTTTTAGCCCCAGCATCTATTGAGTTTTCAAGTAATTCTTTTAGAACGGAAGCCGGACGCTGAACAACTTCTCCAGCAGCAATTTTATTTGCTATATTATTTGGTAATATTTTTATTCTATTTTCTGAATCTGACATTCTTCTTCTTTCTCTTAATCCTAATCTTAATCTGCTCTCAGA
>JAQICK010000125.1 GCA_027858595.1 Melioribacteraceae bacterium | reverse complement strand
ATATAATACCCCCTTCTATCCTAAAACATTATATCATTAATTTTTAGGAATGGCAACTTCTCTAAAGTTAAAGATAGTGTAAAATGGGTTTGGAAAAGAATAAAAAAAAGCTGAGGTTTGGTGCATAAAGTTGATGGAGTTTCAAGACTAAGTCAAAATTAACCCGGATAGCAACGTTTTTATTTTAGTGATATTTTTTTAGATTTAAGAATTTGCTTCAGTGGCTCTATTAGAATCACTAGTATTACCCTTATCAACTATATGCACCAAACCTCAGAAAAAAAAGGTTTGATTCACTCCCTCTACTACATCAAAAATTTACAACATTGATCATTTATTTCTAAAATGAATAGCTTTGGTTTCCACTCAAAAATACATTTTTGTCGGCTCGAACCACGTTTCGAGTTGCGAAAAAGACCCCTGAAACAACATGTTTCTAGCGTGCATTTTGTACCCGTGACCGGGGCAAAAAACTGATATTATTTCCCAAACAAAAACCCAAGATTATCGCAGTAGTAAAGGAAACTACTAAATCTTGGGGTTACGGGTAGATAATATGGAGAATAGGCGAATTTAACTACGTACCAAGAAAAAATATCCTTGTTGATAAAGGTTTAATTGACTTATGTGAGTCGTGTCGTAAGTCGAATATCTAGGTTATAAATATCAACACATGGATTTTCAATCTAACATATCAGAAGAATAAATGAAAGGAAGTACTTACTATGACTAGTTTTAACGTTAAAGACACTAAAGAGTTAGAAGGTAACGCAGACCAATTTATTAGCTCTATATCTCTAGCTGAAGATTCAAAATGTAAACAAACTATAAAAGAACTGATAACTAAAAAAATACAAGAAGTCATCATTCATTCAGAAATTGCCTTGGAAGAGATCAATTCATAAAAAAAGAAGCCAGTAAATGCCAAAAATAACATCGATATGAGCAATGGACTAGAAAATACACCAAAAAGAGGGTAAAAATCATAGGTCCATTGCTCCAGTAAATGAAAAAAATGTAAATAAAAAAAGCCAAGGAAAGGCTTTGGTAGGTACATAGTGGTGGCTCGGGACGGAATTGAACCGCCGACACATGGATTTTCAATCCAACATATCACTTAAAATCAAGAAAGGAAGTGCTTTAAATGGCTAAATTTAGCGTTAAAAACATTAAAGAGTTAGAAGGCAACGCAGACCAATTTATTAGCTCCATAGCTCTTGCTGAAGATTCAAAATGTAACCCAAAATTTAAAGAGCTAATAATATCTAAGATTAAAGAAGTAATTATTCATTCTGAAATAGTAATTGATGAATTGTTAAACTTATCATAATATTATCCCTAGATTATCCTGGCATATCTAATTTTTCTCCTCTTTCTACTTTTTATAGATGTACCAGGTAATCTTTATAAATGAGGTGGCAATATGAATTATGATCCAGATAGAATTAAACAACAAATTCAAGCTGAAGCTGATTTATATCCAAAATTCGGACCGGGTAGAATTTGGCAATTCGTTGTAAGAGACATATTCAAGAATGATACTGCTGCAGCAAAGGAATTTTTGTTATCTCCTGCTGGTGGATTTGATGAGTCTGAAATCGAAAAAATAGTACAAAAACAAGAAACTTTTAAGGCAAGTCAGATAAGAGCATTTGGAACGGAGATATATACATGAAAAAAACAAACTTTATATTAATAACAATAAGTATTTTGATGATTACTTTTATTGTATCCCTAGACATATACGTATATAAGGGTTTACAAGCCATAGACTTCTCATGGGCATACATTTTAGTATTATTAAATATAATGACAATTGGTTTAGAATACACAATATATTCATATTTAGTATCAATGAGAAAAATACACAGAACATCATTGAATAAATAAAGGAGAACGCGAAAATGGAAAAAAATACGTATCCAAATTATTGCAACGAAGATTCAACTTGTGATGGATGTGAATATTGTAACGAAGATCTATCATGTCAAATAGATAAATAAGTTAATATATATTTATTAGGTTGTTGTACCAATGATCAATGCTCTGAGTTTAATGGTGGTTGGAAGTATCCACTCGATTTTACAAAAGAAGATCAAGAAGATTGTTCTTGTCCTGGATGTGGTGATGAACTTGAGTTCATTATTCAGGAGGACTAACAGATGAATAAAGAAGTAGTGCATTTGAATAATGATGGCTTATCTGTATCAGAGGCAACTGAGGAATTACTAGATTTAGAATTGGAAGTTGAAGATCGTAATGATAATGATATCGAAACTTATAGTTCAGTTGCAAGGTACGAATGGGTAATTCCAAGAATAAAATATCTTAAAGGTATTATTAAAAAGTAACATTGATTAGTGAACTGTAATATCAGAGTACCTGACAGTTTTAAATGGCATAGGGCAACTGTACTGTAAATGTACGAGAGAATATTCATCAGCTAATCAAAATAAATATGAAAGGAGCAACCTATAATGAAAGTACTTAAATCTGGATACATTAATTATTTTTTAGCTGATTCCTCTACTGCTGGAATTAGAGTTGCTTCATTCAAAAATATAGATCCTCAAAATGCTTATACTTTAAAACATAGAAGATTTATCAGTAATGCGGTTAACTTAATGGTTGGTACATTCGTATATTGGTCTGATAGATATAATAGACCTCAAAATACAATTATCATGACTGACAATTACCTTGCTAAAAGTATTGGTTGCTCAGT
>JAQICK010000432.1 GCA_027858595.1 Melioribacteraceae bacterium | reverse complement strand
TTGCATATAACAGAACACAAGGTAAAGTTGACACTATAATTGAAGCAGGGGGAACTGTTGGAAAAACTCCTAAAGAAGTAGCTGAAAATGCTGATGTAATTATCACAATTGTTTCTGATACTCCAGATGTTCAAGATGTAATATTAGGTGAAGTTGGTGTTATAAATGGTGTAAAAGAAGGAAGCGTTGTAATTGATATGAGTACAATTTCTCCTTCTGTAACAAAAGAAATATCAAAAAAATTAAAAATGAAAAATGTTGAAATGCTAGATGCACCAATAAGTGGTGGCGATGTTGGAGCAATAAATGGAACCCTTTCAATTATGGTTGGTGGTAGTTCTGAAATTCTTGAAAGATGCAGACCAATATTTGAAGCAATGGGAAAAGCTATTACTCATTGTGGTACTAACGGAATGGGACAAACCACAAAACTTTGCAATCAGATATTAGTTTCGGTAACAAATATGGCTGTAAGTGAAGCTGTGTTGTTTGCACAGAAATCTGGATTGGATGCACACACAATGGTTGAAGCAACAAAAGGCGGTGCCGCTGGTTCTTGGCAATTAGCTAATTTAGGTCCGAAAATGGTTGATAAAGATTTTGCTCCTGGATTTATGATTGATTTGCAACAAAAAGACTTACGACTTGTATTAGAAGTTGCTGAAGAATTACATTTGCCAATACCTGCGTTAAATTATGTACATAATCTTTATAAAAAAAACCAGATGAATGGGGAAGGCAAAGAAGGAACTCAAGCACTTTTCAAATCGGTAGAAAGAGAATACTCTGAATCTCTTTAAATTCATCACAGAAAAGAGTAATTTTACAAATTGTTTTTATAAAGGAATATAGATGAGTCAAAATTCAAATAATAGTTATAGACCAGCTGGTTTTGGAGGCTTTAGCATGTTGCCCCCAATAATTAAGCAATTAATAATAATAAATATTGGTGTGTTTTTAGTTCAAACTCTTCTTGAAAGTATCCAGTTTGGAGGATATCCAGGTTGGTATTTTCTAAATAGATATTTTGCACTTAATCCTCTTACAGGCATTGATCAAGCGGGACAGTCATATAATTTTCAAATTTGGCAAGTATTCTCATATCAATTTATGCATGGAGGTTTTTCTCATATTTTCTTTAATATGTTTATGCTTTGGATGTTTGGAAATGAAATTGAGAACATAATGGGTTCGAAAAAGTTCTTATTGTTTTACCTTCTTTCTGGAGTTGGTGCAGCAGCAGTTCAGCTAATTATTGGTCCTATGTTGTCAAGCCAATTAGCTTTTACAATTGGTGCTTCAGGTGCTGTTTATGGAGTTATGATAGCCTTTGCTCTCTTCTTCCCAGAAAGACAAATATATGTTTATTTCTTATTTCCTGTTAAAGCTAAATTTCTAATAGCATTTTTAGTCCTTATTGAATTTATGTCTGTTGGGGATATGAGTTTAGTTGCTCATCTAGCACATATTGGTGGTGCTTTAACTGGATTTGCTTTTGTAATGCTCGATAAGAAAAATAATTACAATATTGATAGCTTATTTAATAAAGTTAAAGACAGTGCTACAAGTTTTACTGAAAATAATACCAAAGGATTTAGAAAACCAAGTGGAAGTCTTTTTGGAAAAAAGAGTGTTCAAGATGCGGAGTTTTATGATATCAATGATGTTAAAAAACCACCGACTCCAACGCCATCTGAAATAGATAGAATACTTGACAAAATTAGTTCTTCTGGATATCAAAACTTAACGGCTGAAGAGAAACGTTTGCTTTTTGAAGCGAGTAAGAAGAAATAAAATTACAATAAAAACTGTCATTTCCCAAAGGGACTATAAACCGTGATGTTTTTACACTGCTTGCCCCTATGGGGGAATCTTTAAAATTTGCGAAATTGACAGTACTTGTGGCTAAGGTCTAATTAACTCAGCATTTATTTCTATTCCAAAACACGCCGTCATTCCGTGATGTTTTTACACGGAATCTCAGAAGGTGTCAGAGATGCTGAAATAAATTCAGCATGACAGTGCTTTTTGGTTTACCAGAACCTATTAAAAAAGAAAATTACGCCTTGTTTCTTGAATCTCGACACTAATTATTCCGTTTAAAAGCGGAACAGGTAACCAATGAAATATTTAGCATTTACTTTACTCCTATTCTTATTCAGCTGTGATTTTACAGATGATTATTCACAAAAAGATATAGCACACTTATACGTAGATGTTCTAATTGTTGAGGAGACTTATAAAACGGACACAGACTCAATGCAGATTGCTAGGGATAGTTTGTACAATCTACATAAAATTGATGAGAGTAAATATTTGAACGCCCTTAAAAAATATAGATACGACGAAGAGACTTGGGAAGATTTTTTTAGTCTAGCTGAAATCTATCTAGATACACTTAAGAAAATTGAGAAAAGGGAAGTTAAGTTAAAATAAACTTATCTATTTTTTGCCAACACAATTCTAATTTTACCAAAAGTAATAAATGAGGGGAGTAATTCTTTCAATTCTTTAATTTCATCAATCCCTTTTGCTATCTCTTTTTCAATCAATTCAATTTCATGTTTTTTCATTAATGTACTAATATCTAGTTTGGGGAGATATTCAAACATCGATTCAATTTGCATTGATATAACAGCCTCTGGTAGTTTTGATAATGAAGCTATGTTTTCTAAGGAATGTTTATTCAAAAGTAAATTGTAAGTTTTTTGGAGATTTTCTGGAAGTTTATCTTCTTCTTTCCTCTCAAACAATTCCCGATTCTGTAATTTATATTCTAAAATTACTTCTAGAATATCCTCACC
>JAQICK010000190.1 GCA_027858595.1 Melioribacteraceae bacterium | reverse complement strand
CTATATTAGAACTCAGCCCAAAAGAGTTTAAAATGAAAAAAATAATATTAGTTTTAATGTTCATATCAACTTTAATGTTTGCCGAAAATTACAAAAAAGTTAAAGTATATATTTCCAATAAAGCAGAGATTGTTGAACTACTAAGAATTGGAATACCACTAGATGATGCTTATCAAAATAGAGATGGCTCACTAGATATATTTCTAAATGAAGCGGAGTTTAAATCTCTTAATAATACTTCAATAAATTATAATGTTATAATTGATAATTGGGACAAACACTATACTGAGCTACAAGAGAAAAGTTCTAATAATTTTTCTCTTTCAAAAAACATTTCGCAATTTAAAGTTAACGGATTTACTAAAGGCTCAATGGGTGGATTTTATACTCTCGATGAAGTGTGGCAAAAAATCGATGAAATGATTTCTCTTTATCCAAACCTAATTTCTATTAAAGATAGCATTGGTGCTTCCGATGAAGGTCGTCCAATTTATGCTGTTAGAATTTCTGACAATCCAAATATAAACGAGGATGAACCAGAGGTTCTATATACTGCACTAATTCATGCAAAAGAGCCCGAAAGTATGATGCAGATGATTTATTACATGTTTTATCTTTTAGAAAATTATGGAACTGATGCTGAAGCAACCTATCTTATTGATAATCGTGAAATGTATTTTATTCCAGTTATTAATCCTGATGGATATGTTTACAATGAATCTACAAACCCTAATGGTGGTGGGATGTGGCGAAAAAACAGACAATACAATATTGATGGTTCCTATGGCGTTGATTTAAATAGAAATTTTGGTTACAAGTGGGGCTATGCTGATGATCTTTGGACGAGCAGTAATCCTTCCTCAAACGTATACCGTGGAACAGCTGGCTTTTCTGAGCCAGAGACAGAAACAGTGCGTCAATACTGCATTGAAAACAATTTTAGATTAGCATTAAATTATCACACATACAGCAATTTGCTAATAACTCCTTGGGGTTATATTCCAGAAGAAACACCCGATTCAATATTTTACAGAAAAATTGCTACCGACATGACGCAATACAACAATTACACGTGGGGATATTCTGCCGAAATTATTTATGCTGTAAATGGTGATTCTGACGATTGGTTTTATGGGGAGCAGACAGAAAAAAATAAAATTTATGCAATGACTCCAGAAGTTGGAAATGGTAGTGATGGCTTTTGGCCTGCTGAGGATAGAATTATTCCACTTGCCGAAGAGAACGTTTATCCTAATCTTTATCTTGCTTGGGTTGGTGGTGGATTTGTAAACACACTAAATTTTGGTTTTGATAAAGAGTCCTATTCTGCTGGCGATACTGGTTCCATTAGCATTGAACTTAAAAACAAAGGACTTGAGGATATCACTAATGTTAAAACAATTGTAAACATTAGTGATAATGCACTACTACTCAGTGGAAATAATTTTAATATCGGAAGTATTTCATCAAGGACAAGTGTAAGTATAGAAGATGACATTTCATTTATGGTTAATGATACAACGCAAGCATCCGATTCTGTATTCATTGAGTTAAATTATTATTCTGGCGAATTATTACTTTCAACTGATAATTATTCTTTTGTTGTTGGTGCTCCAAAAACATATTATATCGATTCTCTTAATACACTTGAGAATTGGAGCTACAAATCAAACGTTAGTAAAAATTGGGAAGTTACAACAAATACATTTTATACAACTCCGTCCTCTGTAACTGATAGTAGAATTGGAGATTATTTATCAAACACAGAATCGGTATTAACAAGCTCTGCTATTGATTTAACTTCTATTTCAAGTCCGTATTTAAAGTTTAAGACAAAGTATAATATTGAATCAGGATGGGATTACGGACAAGTATCAATAAGCACCGATTCAATTACTTGGCAGCCAATTGGGGGAGGAAGTTCAAAAATTGGTTCGGGTAATTTTCAGCCATCTAATGAATATATTTATGATGGAAACCAAAGTGAATGGATTACCGAAATTGTAAATCTAAACGAATATAGTGGCAACCAAATCTATTTAAAATTTGAATTCAACTCCGATGAATACATTGAAGAGGATGGCTGGTATATTGATGATGTTGAAATATTTCAATACTCAAATAATATTGTTTCTGTAAATGATGAATTAGAATTTCCAACTGCATATTCACTTTTACAAAATTATCCAAATCCTTTTAACCCAACAACAAAAATAAAATATTCAATTCCTGTAGAAACACGCCACGGCGTGTCGCCACAAAATATAAGTCTAAAAATTTACGACATACTAGGACGTGAAGTTGCAACGCTGGTAAATAAAAAACAAAGTGCAGGAAATTATGAAATTATATTTAATGCAACTAACCTAACAAGTGGAATTTATTTTTACAGATTGATTAGTGGGGATTTTCTTGAGAGTCGCAAAATGCTGTTGTTAAAATAAATTATGTAGTTGAGACGATGCAGTGCATCGTCTTTTGCATAGGTCAAATCAATTAAATAAAGCATTAAACAATTGCAGAAACAGTTCCTGTATCTTTTATAAAAAGACAAGATGATTTAGTTAACTCAGACGTTTCGCGCATCATTTCAAAAGGAAGATTATCGCCTACACCCATAATATTTATATCCGCACGTGGTGCATTTTTGAGAGCAGATTTAAAATCACCAACAAGAACATGAAATTCCGACAGCGAAGGCAAACGTGTTTGGTCACTCAAACGGTTTAGAAATTTTAGTAAACGAGGTTTATCATCCTCACTTTCTGCACCAGTAACTAGATTTATTTTTCCACCCCAGTTGAGTTGAATTTGTAAGGCAATTAACACAGTTAAATGCCAGTTAGGAGATTTATCGCGTAGCCAAATGTTAATATCATTTTGCATTCCAAAAGCAACACGAGAATGTTGCCTTAAAATTAAAACACTTAATTCGTTTTTAGTAGCAATTTCAACAAGATGCGAAATGTTAATATCCTTACGCGAATCTTCGCCAATAGTTAAGAATAGAGTATTTGGTCGGAAGGACCCACCACGTAAAGTTTGAATTACAATTTTTGCTCCGTGAATAAAGTCGTGTTCTTCAATTACAGTGGAATTGACTAAAACATCTTCATCGAAAATTGGCTTCAAAAGTTCTTTTAGTGATTTATCACTCTCCTCAATATCTTTGTCTTTAACCGAGAAAGCAAAAATTGAACCTGCTGGAAACGTAACATTTCTTATAAATAAAAGTGGACCAGACCATCCTGTTGGGTCTTCAATTGGCAACAATATATCTGGTTTCCACACAACTTGATGTGTCGGAAATTTGCTAGCAATTTGTGAAGCCCTTTCTGCTATTGCTAAAAACATTCCTCCACGTATATCTCCGCCCCAATTTGCGTGTAATCCTTGTCGAGTTAAATAAATGTAAATTCCAACAATTGTAAGAATTGCTACTAATCCAAAAATAGGATTTATTAAAAACATAATAAACATTGAGCCAGTGAAACCAATAAGCGGAACAAATTTTGGAATTTTAAAAGTAGGACGGAAACTAATAATATTCATGCTTTGCTGTATGTAAACAATAAGGTTTAAAATTCCGTAAGTAATTAAAAAGAACATTGTTATAAGTGTAGCAAGAGCATTGAAATCACCCAGTAAAAGGGGAAGTAAAATAACTAAACCAGTAAAAATAATTGCATTTCTTGGCTCACCACTTTTCGATTTAATAATGAAAAATTTTGAAAACGGAATAGTATGGTTGAGAGAAAGAGCTTCAAGAATTCTTGGTGCACCAACCATTCCACCAAGAGCAGAAGAGAATGTAGCTGCAAGAATACCAAGAGTAACAATAAATCCCCAATTGGCTTTCTCTACCATTATCATTTCATTGCTTCTTAGTTCTGCCGGAGAAGCAATGATAGAAAGCATATAAGCCAAGCTAATGTAAATTAGCATAGTAACAAATATTGCAGAAAGTGTTCCTTGTGGAATTGCTTTGCGAGGATTTTTTAGATCTCCAGAAAGATTAGCACCAGCCATAATGCCAGTTACTGCAGGAAAGAATACTGCAAAGACTTCCCAAAAAGATGCATCTTCAAAATTTCCTACCAAATGTACGTTTGACGCAAACTCAGTGGGAGCAAGAAAAATAGATAATAAGGATAATGCAATTACCGCCATAACTATATATTGAATACGAATAGCAAAAAGAGTGCTAATATATGAAATAGAAATAATAACTATCCAAGTAGATACTGAAATAATAACTGGCGAGTGGGCGGGAAACATAAGCAACCATCCTGCTGTAAACCCTGCAATATAGAGGGCAGAAGATAGAGCCTGTGAAATGTAGAAGGGAATTCCGATACTTCCGCCGGCTTCTAATCCTAGTGATTTAGAAATAATTGAATAGGCACCACCGACACCAATTTTAATATTGGTTGTCATTGATGACATAGATAACCCAGTAGCGATAGTAATTGTTTTGGCAAGAAGGATAATTAAAATTGCTCCAAGCAAACCTGCATTGCCTACAACCCAGCCTAAACGCAGGTACATTATTACGCCAAGTATTGTTAAAACATCTGGAGTAAAAACACCACCGAAAGTATTTAGTTTTTTACCTGAAGTTCCACTGAAGGTTGATTTGAAAATATTACGAATAAAGTTCATCATTTTATAATTTTAATTAAATAATAGGTTTAATGAAAATATTAGAGAGACTTATCCATTATAAAAATCGTAGAATGCGGCATTCAAATCCTCTTCTAAAGTAAATACCCTATCTAAACCAGAAAGAATAAATGTAGTAGTTGTCATTTTTTGAAGCTCAACAATTACTTTCATTTCTCTATCGTTGCGTCTTAACTGCTTTAAGAAAGCTACCATTACACCAAGGAAAGTAGAATCGAGAAATTCAGAGAAAGAAACGTCGAGAATAATTTTTTTGCTATTCTCTTCATAAATTTCATTTAAGAAATTTTTAAACTCAACGGCTTTATCAGAAGTACATCTTGATAAATTAACAATTACTATTGAAATAAATTCATATTTATAATGTTGAAAATATTGCATTCGATCACGTTTAATTTCAAGACCAGCAGGAAGTTGAGGTGATGAATCTTCTTTGAAAATGTGTGTTTCTGCCGCCGGTTTTCCTGGCTCAATTAAAGTTTTGCTTTCAATTTCAGCTCGTTCTTCTTTAAGTCTATTTACTCCAAGATTTACTTCATCTTTATTAATACCAATTTTACTTGTTTCTTGAATGTATGTTTCCTTATTCTCAATTTTAGATTTTAAAATATCTTTACGTTCTTGAATTAATTCCATTTCTCTTTGTTCAAGTGATTCCGCCTCTTGTTGCAACATCTTTTCAGAGTATATTCTGTCCTTCTCAATATCGGCTTCTCTCGCAGCTAGTTCTTTTTCTTTCTTTTCAAGAATAGACATTTGCATTCTAAGAGTTTCAGTTGAAATACTTTCTTTACGCTCAATATCTTCACCTTTTTTCTTTAGAGATTGTTCTAGTCCAAATAATCTTTTTTCTTTTTCAAT
>JAQICK010000249.1 GCA_027858595.1 Melioribacteraceae bacterium | reverse complement strand
CTTATTTGGAGTATACATATCCATTCGATGACCACCGTTAATATTCAATCGTAAAGCAACGGTAGGAATTTCATTAGTTTTCGTACCAATTATTTTCATACCGTTATTCAATTTTTTTGACCAAAATTCAGGTACTTGCACCAAAGGAGAAGCTCCTGACTTAGGACGAACACTTCTTTCAAAATTATCCAACTTTATTCCTGATGCAGGAATTTGGATGAACACTCAAAGACCAGAATGGAATGATGCAAACAATGCCTTAGTGGGTAATGGCGTATCGATGGTAACTCTTTACCACATTAGACGATATGTAGCTTATTTGATTGACCTGTTTTCAGATCTTGATTCTGGAAAAATATTACTATCCGATGAAGTTAGTCTCCTATTTGAAGATATTTCAAAAGTTTTCTCTACTAACGAACACAAACTTGAAAATGGAATTTCGGATAAAGAGCGAAAAACAATTCTTGATGGACTCGGGAATGCAGGATCCAGATTCCGTGTTGCTATTTATGAAAATGGATTTACATCTAAAAAATGTGGGATAGAAATTATTGATGTTATAACTTTTCTAAAAATTACTCAAAAGTTTATTGATAGCACTATAAAATCAAATAGTAGGAGTGATGGGCTTTATCATTCTTACAATTTAATGTCCGTAGAAAATAATAATGAAATAAGAATAACAAATTTGTATGAAATGTTAGAAGGACAAGTTGCAGTTTTAAGTTCAGGATATTTGGAAACTGCTGAAGCAATAAATCTTCTTACAGTTCTTAGAGAAAGTCCTCTATATAGAGAAGATCAAAATAGTTATATCCTATATCCTAATAGAGAATTATCCTTATTTGTCAAGAAAAATATTATTTCTGATGATGATTTTAATTCATCTGTTTTATTACAAAAACTAGTGGAAAAGGGTAATCATGATGTTGTGATAAAAGATATAAATGGCAAAGTTCATTTCAATGGAGAAATCAGAAATGCTAAAATTCTGAAATCAAAATTGAAAGAAATTAAAAATGTTTCAGAGTTTAAGGCAGCAGAAATAGAGAAAGCATTAGCTATTTATGAATCGGTTTTTAATCATAAATATTTTACTGGAAGATCCGGTACTTTCTATAAATATGAAGGATTAGGTTCTATATACTGGCATATGGTTTCAAAATTGGTTCTTGCTGTTCAAGAAACATTTATGAAAGCTGAAATGAAAAATGATAATCAGTCTGACTTAACAAAGTTGAAATCATTCTATTATGATATAAAAGAAGGGATTGGAGTCAATAAATCCCCTAAAAATTATGGCGCTTTTCCAACGGATCCATATTCCCATACTCCAAGTTTTTCGGGTGTACAGCAACCAGGTATGACAGGACAAGTTAAGGAAGATGTAATTTCCAGATATGGTGAACTTGGTATTCATGTGATTAAAAATAAAATAGTAATTAATCATAACATACTTAAAAGAGACGAATTTTTATTAAATGATGAAAGTTTTATTTACTATGATGTTCATGGGAAGAAGAAAAATTTAATGATATCGGAAAATTCTCTTGCGTTCACATATTGCCAAGTTCCTTTTGTATATCAACTATCAGACGAAAACAAAATTATTGTTTACAAAAAGAACAAAGAACAAATAGAACTAAGAACTTTGGTGTTAGATGAAGATTTGAGTAACTCAATTTTTAATAGAGATGGAAATATTGAGAAAATCACTGTATCATTTAATAAAAAATCATTGATGCTATCAGATCAGAAAAAAGATAGTTATTATATTTTTCAACAAACATAGAAGAAACAATAATTAAATTAGCAATTCAAAAAGTTAAAAATAAATAGAAGAGCGAAAAATGACATTCTCTACAACTGATTATGTAGTATTTATTCTGTACATAGCATCTATTATCTTTATGGGGCTGTACGTTTCACGAACTAAAAAGGGACACAAGAAGGACACTAAGGATTACTTCCTTGCAAGTAAATCATTACCATGGTGGGCTGTTGGATCATCTTTAATTGCAGCTAATATTTCTGCAGAACAATTTATTGGAATGTCTGGCTCTGGCTTTGCTATTGGGCTTGCCATTGCTTCCTACGAATGGATGGCAGCAATTACCTTGATAATAGTGGGTAAGTTTTTTCTCCCAATATTTATTGAAAAAGGTCTTTACACTATTCCTGAGTTTGTTGAAAAACGATTTAGCACAAATCTCAAAACAATACTTGCAGTTTTTTGGGTTGCACTTTTTGTTTTTGTAAATCTTACTTCCGTTCTCTTTCTCGGCGGAAAAGCTATTGATACCATTATGGGCACTGGTGATGGTAGTTTAATAATGCTATCTGTTATTGGATTGGCTCTAATTGCAGCAGCATATTCACTCTATGGTGGTTTATCCGCTGTAGCATGGACTGATGTTGTTCAAGTTGCTCTACTAATTATTGGAGGTTTAATAACTTCAATAATTGCACTAAATGCAGTAACACCAGATGGAGGAGTTTTTAACGGACTTGCTCATGTTTACAACACTGCTGGTGAAAAATTTCATATGATTCTATCAAGAGATAATCCAGAGTTTTTTAATCTGCCCGGCATTGGTGTTTTAATTGGAGGAATGTGGGTCGCAAATCTATATTACTGGGGATTCAACCAATATATTATTCAAAGAACATTGGCATCAAAATCATTGAAAGAAGCTCAACGTGGAATTGCTTTTGCAGCATTTCTTAAAATGATAATTCCATTCATAGTTGTTATTCCTGGAATAGTAGCCTACGTAATGCTTATGCAACCAGAAGGAACTGCAGCAATACCTGGTGTTCAAGAAGCTTTTATGAATGGCGACGGCGGAATTAATTACGATAAAGCTTATCCATGGTTAATCTCAGTTTTTATTCCAACAGGATTGAAAGGATTAGTGTTAGCAGCTTTAGTAGCCGCAATTGTTTCATCGCTTGCATCAATGCTAAATTCAACTTCAACAATATTTACAATGGATATTTACAAACCGTATATTGGAAAAAATTCAAGGGAAGGTAAATTAGTAAATGTTGGCCGCATCACAGCTGCTACTGCATTAGTAATTGCAGTTGTATTAGCTCCTTTATTAGGAAGTGTTCCACAGATGTTTCAATATATCCAAGAATATACTGGTTTAGTGAGTCCTGGTGTGCTTGCAGTATTTATCATGGGATTATTCTGGAAGAAAGCCACAAATAAAGGTGCTATTATTGGAATTATCTCATCAATAGTTGTTGCGTTTCTATTGAAATTGCCGGGAGCAGATTTGCCATTTTTAGATCAAATGCTATACACGTTTCTAATTACGCTGGCTATAATAGCTGGAGTAAGTATGACAACTTCTGTTGAGGTTGATGATCCAAAAGGAATTCAGCTTACGTCAAAATTATTTATAACAGACTCAGTATTTAATATTAG
>JAQICK010000469.1 GCA_027858595.1 Melioribacteraceae bacterium | reverse complement strand
AAAAATATCTTTTGCTTTGTGTATAAATCATTGTTTTTTATGAATTTAAAGTTCGCTCTGAATTGCTGACTACACAAACGACATATAGAATTTTGTCGTTCTCGTTATTTGCCTTTTTTCTTGCAATTTCAATGATTAAATTAGAATTTACCATTTTTGAACACAACACAATAAATATGAAGTTTCTGGGTATCTGGGGAAGTACATTTCTACTCTTTCAACAAGCACAAATTATTATTTTCGCTCAAGAAAGTGGCAACACTTTCATCAATATAAACAACAGTTTCATTGATGAAAGTACAGTAATAATTAATGAAATCTTAACTTCTAATACTACAATTTTACCTGATCAGGACTTTGGATTGTATAGAGATTGGATTGAATTATTTAATAATACTGATATGCCTATTCAATTGGGTGGATATTACCTGACAGACGACTCTCTTGAAACAACAAAATGGCAAATACCCAACGGTACAGAATTAGCCTCAAATACTGGAATGATAATTTGGGCAGATGGTAAGGATTTAAATGATAGGGAACTCCACACAAATTTCAAGCTTAGTAAAGAGGGTGAGTGGCTTGGTCTTTTTTCGCCAGATCAGGAGCAGATTGACAACCTCCTTTTCCTAGAGCAAGAGAATGATGTTTCATTCGGTAAAACTACTGATGGATTAAAGTATTTTGGCACACCTACACCTGGTAAGAAAAATCAAACTTGGCAGAGTGATAGACAAGAATTTACAGGAATACCAGAATACTCTTTAAAAGGAGGCTTTTATTCTGGATCACAGACAATTGTACTATCATCATCTGAGCCGAACCTTGAAATAAGATATACTTTTAATGGTTCAGTGCCTGACATAAATTCAAATTTGTATGAAGCACCATTTATAGTTGACAGCACAATTGTAGTAAAAGCAAGAGCTTTTAAGGAGGGATTTCTTCCAAGTAAAGTAGTTACAAAGACTTATTTTATTGATGAAAAAACTTCGCTTCCAGTTTTTTCCATTTCAACAGATCCGAAAAACTTATGGGATGACAATATTGGTATTTACACAATGGGTTCTAACGGACTTTTATTATGGGGAGTAAATGCAAATTATTGGCAAGATTGGGAGCGTCCAACTCATATCGAATTTTTTGAAGATGACAAAAAGTTGACTTTTTCAATGAATGCCGGAATTGCAATAAATGGAGCACGCAGAAATACTCTGCAAAAATCATTCAGAATTTTTGCACGAGATAAATATGGTGACCCACTAATTCAACACAAAATATTTCCTTTCAAGCCAATTAATGAATTTACATCTCTTATTTTACGTAATGGAGGTTACCCTGAATTCAGACATACAATGTTCCGAGATGGGATGATGCAGGAATTGCTTACTGACGAAATGGATATTGATAAACAGTCTTACAGACCTGCTGTCGTTTTTATTAATGGAGAATATTTTGGAATTTACAACATCCGTGAAAAACAGAATGAAGATTATCTCTATTACAACCATGGTGTCGATCCAACAAATATTGACTTGCTTGAAAAGAATCAAACAATTGTGGAGGGAGATCGTGATCATTATAAATCAATGTTCGAATATATTAATATTTTTAATATCTCAGATCCGGCGGTTTATGACTCTGTGAAAAGTCTGATGGATGTTGAAGAATATATAAATTATCAGATTTCAGAAATATATTTTGCTAATATAGATTGGCCTGCAAACAATATTAAATATTGGAGACCAAAAACTCCAGGTGGTAAATGGCGGTGGATGATGTTTGATGTAGAAGCTGGTTTTCAGCTTTGGGGAAAATACGATCATAACTCAATAGAATTTGCTACCGATTCAGTTAGTACAGAATGGAATAATGCACCCTGGTCAACTTTTTTGCTAAGAACTTTACTTAAAAATAATGAGTTTAAAAATGAATTTGTGCAGAAATTTGCACTCCATTTGAATACTACATTTAAACCTGAAAGAGTTAAAAATTTCATCGATTCCTTAAAAGGAAAAATTGCGGGTGAAATTCCTGCACATATTGAACGTTGGGCAATTGGCTGCTCTCAGTCTAATCCTGAAAGTTACGATGGCTGCACATTTCCATCAGTTGCTGCTTGGGAAAGCAATGTCGAAATAATGAACGTTTTCGCCGAAAATAGACCTGAATATATCACAGGTTTTATAAATGACAAATTCGGTCTCTTCGGATTGGCAAACATCACATTTAAAACTGAAGAAATGCATGGTGGCACAATCAAGGTTTTTAATAAAGCTGTAACAAATTCGGAAGCAGTAACCAAATTTTACAAAAATATTCCAATCGAAATTGAAGCTGTTCCAGCAGCAGGATATGGTTTTGCTGGATGGGAGGGAGTCAGTGGAATTGATTCCTCCTCTGCAATTATAACGGTTAATAGTGATACAATAATTACAGCGTTATTTACTCCTTTATCTGAAATTGTAATTCCTTCATTGATAAGCGAAAATCTTACACTAAAAAATTTAGGAGTTCCATATTCATCGAATGGAGACATAATTATTGATACTGCTGCAACACTTACAGTAGAAAAAGGAATTGAAATTCAAATGCCAGATAATGGAAGCATTTATGTTTTTGGCAAATTACTTATTAATGGAACAAATGATGAACCAATTACGATTTCGCCCAAATTTGAAGAGGAGCAAAAACGTTGGGGTGCAATTTGTTTTGATAATGCAAATGGAAAGTCGGTTCTTCAACATGTAAAAATAATTGGAGCAACTTTGGGAAAACATCCTATAAATCAAAAAGCTGCTATTTCAAGTTATAATTCAGATATAGTTTTAGATTTTATTGAGATGGAAAATGTCGATTTCCCAATTTTCATACAATTTGGATCAGTATCACTTACAAATTCTAAAATTACTACCGATGTAACTTCCGATTTTATTAATGTGAAACTTGCTGATGCTATTGTGGAAAATTGTAATCTACTAGGTAATGATGCTATCGATACGGATGCGATAGACTATGATGGTGTTATTGATGGAATAATAAGGGGAAATAAAATTTACAATTTTTCAGGCTATAACAGCGATGGCATTGACCTCGGTGAAGGGGCGGAGAATATTCTAGTTGAGAAAAATTTTATACACGACTGTCAGGACAAAGGAATTTCAATTGGACAGGCTTCTTCAGCTATTATTACAAACAATGTAATTATTAATTGTGACTTTGGTATTGGTGCAAAAGATAGCAACTCTTACGCACTGGTTGATCATAATACCTTTTTTAATAATAATGTTGGTGTTGCAGCTTTTGAAAAAACTTCAGGTAGAGGTGGTGCAACTTTAGATGTTATAAATACAATAATAGCAAATTCAAATAATGTGCCATATTCGTTTGATAATCATTCAAATATTGATTTTTCCTATTCGATTAACAACAACGAAAGTCTTCCCGGTGACACAAATATAACGGCGGATCCATTATTTACCAATCCACAGCAGAATGATTTTCGAATTCTTTTAGGTTCGCCAGCAATTGATAGCGGTGACCCAGATAGCCCTCTCGATCCAGATGGAAGTAGAACTAACATTGGGGCCTATTTTTACGATTTTGATGGGAAGACTAACATTGTAATAAATGAAATTAATTATCATTCTATGGATAATTTTAACCCAATGGATTGGGTGGAACTATACAATCCAAAGGATACAGCAATTGATCTTTCAAACTGGATTTTCAAAGATTCAAAAGAGGATCATATTTTTAAAATACCAAATAACACAAATATTGAAAAAAATGAACATATTATTCTATGTGAAGATACTACACAATTTCGATTGTTTTTTCAAGAGACAGGAGCATACCTTGGTAATTTGAATTTTGCTTTGAGTAATTCAGGTGAAACAATAAGGCTGTTTGATAATATAGGTAACCTAATTGATTTTGTAACATATAGTGATTCTTTACCATGGGCAACAGAACCGGATGGAAGTGGAGCAACTCTAGGACTTCTGAGCTATGAGCTCGATAACTCTTTAGCAGAAAATTGGTGTGGCACCCTAGCAAATGGTACTCCTGGTTATAAAAATATATTTTTAGATACTTCTGACACAATCGAGACGACACCAACAAAGTATGTGCTTTCTCAAAATTATCCTAATCCGTTTAATAGTAAAACAGCTTTTGAGTTTGAACTTCCCCAAAATGATTTTGTTACAATTGAAGTATTTGATTTACTTGGGCGAATGGTAGCTACTGTTACTGAAAAGGAATATACTACAGGTGTATTTAAAGAATATTTTAATGCTCAACATTTGGCAAGTGGTGTTTATTTTTACAGGCTTCAAACACAAAATGGTGTTATAATTAACAAGAAGATGGTGCTTTTAAAATAACTATACCTTATGCCTTTATTTTTAAGAGAAGCATTTTGGTTTGTAAGGATTAGAATTTAAGACTTATGGCAAAGATAATGTATTGGTTCAGCGTGAAATGGAATTTCTGCTAAAAACCTTAAAGGGAAAACGTGATAAATGTAGCCAACATTTTTCACCTTATATCGCTCTAATTTAGCTTTCTGCAATTTAGCATTTCTTACACTAATTTTCTCATCAATTCTATTAAATAAAAAGTCATCTGGAGTTAAATAGAAAAAGAGCTGTGTAAGCTTTCAGTGTTATAAAAATTGACAAACTTATGAAATTCCTTTTCAATCTGAAGCTTTACATTACTACTATCCAGACAGTGATTTGGTTATTAATTCGGGTGATGAATTATCTTTAGAAGTAAATTATAATGAACAAAGAATTTCAACTAAAACCACAGTTCCACCAAAACCACAAAATGTAGATTTGGTATCTGACACTCTTCCAATTCCAAATGTTTCAACAGGAATAAGGGATTTACCAGATATAGATTATTACAGCACAACGCTAACTTGGGATAATTTGGAGAATAGTTACTATTATGTAATGATTGAAAATGTGGAAGAAAATCCAGAGCCAATAGATATACAATTTGGTAAATTTGCATCAAGTTTTGTTTCGGCACCATCAATTTCAAATGAGTAAAGATTATCATTTAGAACAGTAACTCATTTGGAAAGACATTTAATGGTTCTTTATCGTGTTAATAAAGAATATGTTGACTTATACGAATCAAGAGATCAAGACTCAAGAAACTTGAATGAACCATTAACAAATATTGAAAACGGCTTAGGAGTATTTAGTGCTTTTGCAAGCGATTCAGTATATTTTAATGCCGTAAAAGAATAATAAGGAAAAAAATGAATAAGAAATTAATTTTAGTAGTTGGTTTATCACTAATCAGTTTTATTGGATGTAGTTCCTCTGAAATTATGTTAAGTAATTCTGTTGAAAATAAAATTACAGTTGATGGAAGCCATGAGGATTGGAATGGAAAATTAAAATATTTTGAAGACGAAAAAGTAGCAATAGGATTTCAGAATGATAATGAGAATCTCTACTTCTGCTTGGTCTCATCAGATAAATCGAATGCAATGAAAATAATGTCGCTTGGATTAACAGTGTGGTTTCAACCAGAAAGCGATGAACAAATACTTGGGCTACAATATCCTAAAAGAATGGATAAAGTTGCACCTCAAAATTTGATGGGAAAAAATAGAAACCAAAATGGTAATACAGATTTTGAAATGACTATTAACGCAATGATGCAAAACCAAGGCGAGATATTACTTGTTGATGAGGAACACGAAATTATTTATGCTTCACCCATAGGAAGCAATGATGGCTACAATGTAAAAATTAGCGGAGCAAATCAGCAATTTATATATGAGGCAAAAATTCCTATTGGAAATAATAGACTTGCACAAATGCCTATAAATATTTTTCCAGAAGAGAAAGTGATAATCGAATTTGAAACTGGAGAAATAATTTTAGGGGAAATGAAAAAAAATGGTGGAATGCAGCAAGGAAAGGGTGGTGGTCAAAGTGGCGGTATGCAAGGCGGCGGACAAGGATTGCGCGGTGATATGCAAGGAGGCAGTGGGCGTGGTGGTTCAAGCCGTATGGGTATGGAAAGATTAAACCTTGATGTTGAAGTGAAATTGGCAAAGTAATTCTAAAAACATAAAAAAATGAGACGGCAAATAAACCGTCTCATTTTAGTTTTAAACTTTTTCTACAATTAAAGCAGAAGCTTCTCCACCACCGATACATAAAGAGGCAAGTCCATACTTGGCATCTGTTTTTTGCATTTCATGAACAAGTGATGTAAGAATTCTTGCTCCACTAGTTCCCAAAGGATGCCCTAATGCAACGGCTCCTCCATTAGCATTAACCTTACTCGGATCTAAACCAAGCTCCTGATTAACAACAAGCGATACAACAGAAAATGCCTCATTTACTTCGAACAAATCGATAGCATCTACTTCCATATTTGCTTTAGTTAATACTTTATTAATTGCATCAATCGGGGCAGTTGTAAACCATTTAGGCTCTTTTGAAGCAGAAGCTTGAGCTACAATTTTTGCTATTGGCTTCAACCCCAACAAATCCGCTTTCTCTTTTGGCATTAACAACACAGCAGATGCACCATCGTTTATTGAAGAAGCATTAGCCGCAGTAACAGTTCCATCTTTCTGAAAAGCGGGACGCAGTGATGCTAATTTATCAAAATTAACTTTGCCAGGTTCTTCGTCTGTGGATACAATTGTAATATTGCCTTTTCGACCTGGTACTTCAACCGGAATAATCTCATTCTCAAATTTGTTGTCATCAATAGCTTTTAATGCACGCTTATAGCTTTCGATGGCAAAATTATTTTGATCTTCTTTAGAAATGTTATATTCAGAAGCACAAAGTTCTGCAAAAGTACCCATGTGTACGTTGTCATATGCATCAACTAATCCATCTTTAAGTAAAGCATCTTCAAGATTTTGATTGCCTAATTTAAAACCATTTCGTGCATTGTTTAAGTAAAATGGAATTTGTGACATGTTTTCCATTCCACCAGCAATGACAACTTCAGCATCACCTAACATAATTGCTTGAGCACCAAGCATGACTGATTTAAGGCCAGAACCGCATACTTTATTAATGGTCATGCATTGCACTGAACTATCCAAACCAGCACCTAGTGCAGCTTGGCGAGCTGGCGCTTGCCCTTCTCCTGCTTGAATAACATTTCCCATAATCACTTCATCAACAGAATTATTTCCGATCTTATTTCTTTCTAATAATCCTTTTATTACAATAGTTCCTAATTTTGTTGCTGGTATTGAGCTAAGGTGCCCCATAAAGGAACCAATTGGAGTTCTTACAGCGTCAATAATATATACTTCTTTAATCTCTTGCATTATTTCTCCATTCTGTTTAAATCAATTTCTCATAAAATTGATAATTTCACTATTTGCTATTTCTGATTTTTCAAATTGTAACATATGTCCACAATTTGGAATGAGAATTAATTCACTTTTGGGCATTTCACTATTTGCAAAGTTTGCTATTCCCTCGGTGAATCCACCATGTAGATATGGGTTTGGAATTAATCCATCGTTTTCGCCAAAGAGAATGAGAGTCTTTTTATCAATAGTTTTTAATTTTTCTAAAACTGGCTCATCAATCATACCAGTAACATTTCTTGTAACTGCATAGCAATAATCCTCAAAGTCCGAAGCACCTTTTACTTGAATTCTGTCTGTTACAAAAAAATCAGCATCAGAGGGCGTTTCATAGAAATTAGCATCTAAGTTAATTGCGATATTTCTTGTTGGTGTATCTTTTATTAGATCCACAGTAAAAACAGATTTCATCCAATCGCCTTCACCTTCATTGAATTTTTCAAATCCAGCTGGTGATATTAAAACTAGTTTATCAACTCTATCTGGATAGTTTAATGCGGCATGAAGGGAGATTTGTCCACCCATTGAATGACCAATAAATGTAGCTTTCTCAATTTTTAATTCTGTTAAAAATTCTGTTAGTACTTGTGCATTCCAAGACATGGAATATTTGTAGTAGCCCTTGTCAGATTTTCCATAACCAGGTAAATCAACAGCAATTACTCTATATTCTTTTGAAAGGGCTGGAATGTTTTTCATCCAACTTTTGGCACTTGTTCCGAGTCCATGAATTAGTAGTAGAACCTTATCAGATTTACCCTCATCTATATATGCAATGTTGACATTGCGAACTTTTTGATAATTAACATTAAATGTATAATCAATATCTTTAAACTCTTTTGACGGAAGATTATAAAATGATGAAGTTGCACAACCTGTAAGCATAGTAATCATAATAA
>JAQICK010000425.1 GCA_027858595.1 Melioribacteraceae bacterium | reverse complement strand
GTGCGATCTAGGCCATTTAAAAGAAATCCTTTGGGAAGTGAATCGTCTTTATTTTAAAATCATTATTTGATAAGCACCTAATTCTAGACAAAACTCCTCATCTTTTTGGGTTATATTTTTGTTAGAGATAATTTCAGTTAATTCAACATACTTTGTTTTTAATGAAACGTTTTGCGGAAACTTACTATTATTAATAACCACAAGTAACGTACTTTCACCTAAAGTTCTTTTATAAATTAAATTGTTTTTCGCATTATTAAAACTAACAAATTCTAATTCTCCAATTGATAGTTCACTATTGTTTTTTCTAATCTCAATTAGTTTTTGGTACCAATTAAAAAGTGTGCTATCAAATTGCACTTTATCACGTGGTCTTAAATTGCCAAGTGGAGACCCAATTTCATCATCAAAATTCATTTCAGCCCAAGTCATTGGTTTTCTGCAATCAGGGTCATCTCCTCCCCACATTCCAGCTTCGTCGCCATAATAAATCATTGGTGCACCTGGCAATGTCATCTGTAATCCAATCATTAATTTCTGTTTCATTCGCTCGTTGAAATTTGGTTTACGTATGCTAGTAAGTGTATCTCGTTTAAAATGATCGTACCAATTATCGGGATTAACAGTAAGTGATGCAAACCGTTCTGTATCATGGCTTCCCATTAAATTCATTATTCCGTAAAAATTTTCTTTAGGGTAATCAGTTCTGATTTGATTTATTGCTTCAACAAATTCTTCCGAAGTAGTCTGTAATTTATTATCGCTTACAAAATTTTTAACAGCATTAGTAAAACGGTAGTTCATAACAGCATCAAAAGTTTTTCCGTCAAACCAAGGGGCTGCGTTTGTCATTTTATTGTTATCCCAATCGTCCCACCAAATTTCTCCTACTATGTACGCATTTGGATTAATTTCTTTTACCCAAATTCTGAAATCACGCCAAAATGGTTGTTCAACCATATCGGCAACATCTAATCTCCATCCATCAATTCCATCGGAAGGATTGCCATCATTGTTAGGATCCATCCATCGTTTAACTATATTTCTAATATGTTTTCTAGGTTCATCTATTAGACCATTTTTGTCTTCAGTGATTTCTGGTAAATCCTTTGCACCAAACCATCCTTTATATTCAAATTCATTTTTTTCAGTGCTTGGATTATCCCATTTATCGATTGTGAACCATTCCTTATATTTTGAATTTTGCTGATTTTTAATAACATCTTTAAATGCCCAAAATGATGAACCAACGTGGTTAAAAACACCATCGATTATAATTTTTATTTCACGGGAATGACACTCTTTTACCAATTTGAGAAATAGTGAATCTGCTGCCGTCCATCGCCATGTTTCTGGGTTAGCTGGATCTTCCAAAGCCCAAATTTCTCTATCCCCTTCTGGATTTGGTCCAAAATTATTATCAATGTGGTGATACATTGTTGCATCATATTTGTGAAGCGATGGACTTTCAAATACTGGATTAAAATAAATTGCTGTTACTCCTAGACTTTTGATATAATCCAAGCGGTTAATAACACCTTGTAAATCTCCACCGTATCGGCGAGCTCCAATATTCCAGTAAAAATCATAATCAGGATTTTGTTCCCACGGTTGAGTTGTGTACCAATCGGAAGTCCACGGAGATATTTGCCATCCTGTAGGAAATTTATATGGCCAACCTTCTTTCATATCATTAATTTGTGGGTCGTTGGATTTATCTCCATTTTCAAAACGATCTGGAAATATTTGATACCAAATTGCCTCTTTTGACCAATCAGGAACGGGAAATAATTTTTCTGCACTTTGTCCATTTAAAAGAAATGGCAGAAGAAATAAAAAGAGAAAATATTTAATAAACATTATTTACCATTAGTTTTTTTGAATGTAAACGAATATACAGAATAAAACGAATGAATTTGTAAGTTTTTGATTATCTTTATTTGGAACGAAAAGTCAAGAATTTTCCCAAACGAGTATTGAAAAGGCTGTATAACTAATAGGGGATAATGGATTTTCTAGTGAACAAAAGAAGCACTGTTTATTTTTTGGGCAAAGTAAAACTAAATTTACTCCCTTTACCAAATTCACTTTCAGCCCAGATTGTACCGTTGTTTTTTTCTATTAAGTCTTTACAAAGAATAAGTCCAAGTCCTGTGCCCTTTTCGTTTTCTGTACCAACAGTTGAAGATTTGCTTGTTATATTAAATAATTTGGCAACCACTTCCTGATCCATTCCAACACCATTATCTTCAATGGATATTTGAATATGAGTCTCAAGTTCCATAGAGTTTAAGACAATACTTCCGTTTCGGTATGTAAATTTAATAGAATTGTTTAATAAATTTCTTAGAATTGTTTTTACACACTCCTCATCTGCAAAAACATTGTAATCGGAAATGTTGTTTGTAATTTTTATTGCTTTTTCTTGAGCAGTGTATTTCACAACTTCAAGAGTCTCTAGTAGAATTTCTTCAATTGATAAGACTTCGGGATTTGTGTGAAAAGTTCCCATTTGTAGTCTTGACCAGCTAAGTAAGTTTTCAATTAGTTTAAATAAATTCTGGGTTGATGAATGTATAACACTAGAAATTTCCTTTACTTCTCGCATTGACATATCATCCATATCACCAGAAATCATTTGGGAAACACCTAACAAAGTATTAAACGGAGCTCTTAAGTCGTGAGCAATAATAGAGAAGAATCTATCTTTATTTTGATTTATAATTTCTAATTCTTGTTTAGCTTCAGACAATTCTTTAACTGATTCTCTCAATCTTCTATCAGCATACCTTTTGTTAAGAACTTTAACTATTTGCTCTGAAACAAACTCAAGTATTTGAACATCATCTTCGTTGTAAGTATCAGAATTATTATAATCTTGCAGCACTAAAACGCCCTTGTAATTCCCTTCAAAATTTAGATAAATTCCAACCCAAATTGCTGCTTGGCTGCCTTCTAAAAATACATGCTGATTTTTCTCTAATTCCTCTTCAATTTCTGTTGTTATAATTTGACTTTTTTTCTTTTTTAAAATATGCTCGGTAAATCCACTTCCGCAAACTCTACTTTCAGGGTTTTCGTCTTTTTCGTCAACAAAATATGGGAATGTAATAATATTTGTTTCAATGTTGTGCATAGCAACATATATGTTTTTGGCAGACATAAGTTCTTGAATAATTAAATGTAGTTCTGTATAGAGTTCTTTCATAGAAACATTCTTACTAGCAGTTTCAGAAATAGAAAACAACGCTTTTTGCAACTTATTACGTTTAACCCGTTCGGCTATATCTTCAACTAAACCAACTCCGCCAATTATTTCATTTTTATCCGAGTAAATTGCGTTAAACCGACCAATTGCAGGAGTAGTTTTACCTGAAATAACAGAAGTATAGCTATCTTGGTAATATCCTGACCCGTTTGTTAAGGATTTTTGGACAGCTTCCTTCAACTCCAAATCATTAAGTTGTGACAACATATTAAAACCAATAAGTTTCTCTTTTGTTGTTCCAATTATTGAGGCAAACTCATTGTTGCAATCACTAATAATTCCTTTTTTATCAAAATGAACTATTCCTAATGGTGAGTGATTAAAAACATTTCTGTATCTCTCTTCGCTTTTTCTTAATTCATCTTGTGCTAATTTTGATGCGGTGATATCATAAAAAACCGTTTGGACTGCTTTAGAATCACCGTATTTAATAATCGAACTTGCTATTGCAACATCGATGGGCGATTTATCCAATCTTTGAAATTTAGTTTCAAAAAATGATTTATTTCTAATACCTTCCGTTACATTCCTTAAACGAGTTAATACTTCCTCCTTATCGTCTGGATGTATAAACCTACTCACAGAAATACCAAGATAATCTTCTAATGATTTTACTTTAAGCAAGGCCATAGCCATTCCGTTAGCATAAACAATTTTTCCCTCCGAGTGGATAACAATTCCGTTTGGAGAATTTTCAACTAGCGATTTATATTGCTCATCTCTAATTTTAAGAGCTTGTTGGGCTTCAATTTGCTCTGATATATCAGTTACAATGCCATGAAAATGTGTAATATTATTTTGGGAATCAGTTTTAACAACTGTCTTATCAGAAACCCAAATAGTTCTATTATCTTTCGTTAATATTTTATACGGCTCATGGCTAAAGTCTTGGTCTTTTGTTTCAATGTTATAATCAATCTCAGAGCTTACTCTTTCCTTATATTCTGGATGCACTATATCACCGTATGATATATCCCCTGACAAAAAGTCCTCTGTTGAATAGCCTAAAATATTTTTAACATTTGAGCTGACAAACTCCACTGGATAGCCTTCTACGTTTTTCCATAATAAAAGCACTGAAGAACTTGAATCAATAATTTCGTCAGTATATTTACGCCTTGTTATATCTCTATTTGATGAGCGTAAGCCAATAAAAACACCTTTTGCATTATACAGCTTTTGAGAATCGTGTTCGAGCCAAACAGTATTTCCAGATTTGTGTTTTATTCTGAATTGAATTCCATAAACATCATCCACTTGAACATTTACACATCGGTTCTCCCAAATGAATAGATCTTCTGTAAAAATTATTTTTTCTATTAATTGGGGATTATTTAAGAACTCTTCGGATGTATAACCAGTAATTCTTTCACATGCGGAAGAGATAGATAGGACATTTTTGCTCTCATCCTCCCAATATATCATATCATGCGAATAGAAATCATTTAGCCCGAAAAGACTTGAGGTGGTTTTTAAAATATCTTTTAATGTTTCTTTTTTGTTACTCATAGCGTACTTAAAATAATAAAAAACTCATCAACATATTATCGAAAATAGGTTTTGAAATTAAAGGGTAGAATTAAACGGCTGAGTTCTAATTAACTCAGCATTTTTTACTATTTCAAAACACGCTGTCTTTCCGTGATGTACTTACACGGAATCTCATGAGGTGTTCGAGATGCTGAAATAAATTCAGCATGAC
>JAQICK010000357.1 GCA_027858595.1 Melioribacteraceae bacterium | reverse complement strand
ACTTTATTAGGGGCTGGAATGATGGGCCTGGTGTAACTAGTAAATAAAAAATCAATCTGCGAAAATCTGTTCAATCAGTGTAATCAGCGTGCTATTATATGAAAAATAAAATTAAATGTGAAAACTGCAATTCGGAAAATGATTTTTTCAAAATGAATTGCGATAATTGCGGAGCATTGTTACGTGATAAATATCCTAATATTGATTTGTTTTCAACAATTTGGTCACTAATAGAATCTCCTACGAGTGGACTAAAAAAAATAATTTTTGCCGATCATAAAAACTATCAAATATTTATTTTGTTTCCGTTGGTTATCAAGCTTGTTTTTACATCCTTCTTTTTGCAATCCTTATTTCTTGAGCCTGTAAATTATCAAAAATACTTTAGTGTAAATTTTGGAATTGGTGCTGGATTCGTAACATTTCTAATTCTACTTTTCCCATTTCTATTAAAAATATTGCTGTATAATAAATCAGTAATTACTCGCTATAAGGATAATCTTGCAATTACTATTTATTCTCATATTCCATTAGTCATATTTTTACTGCTTGTCTTACCAATTGAGTTTGCATTGTTTGGTCGATTTTGGATTTTCTCAAATCCATCTCCGTTTATGATTAAAGCAACTGCGGCGTATGTATTTTCGTTCATGGAAATATTAGCTTTTGTTTGGACATTAATTCTGTTTGGGATTTCTATCAAAATACAATCCAACAGTAAATCATACTCTATTCTGATTACTCTAATCTATTCGTCTATTCTTATCGGATTGTTTTTTGTCATTCCATATTTAGGATAATTAATGCAATCAACCTTATTGATATTTCTTGATGGAGTAGGGATTGGCGAGAATGATTCTACAATAAATCCTTTTATCCAAAAGCGTTTTAAATTCTTGGAAGAATTATTTGGTGGAACTCCCAATCTAAAAAATCAAGTATTTTCCAATGGTGGTAAATATCTTTTTCCTGTTGATGCAAATATGGGAGTTGATGGTTTACCCCAAAGTGGCACTGGACAAACTTCAATTTTTTGTGGAGTAAATGCTCCAGAAATTATAGGAAAACATTTTGGACCTTTTCCGTACTCAACATTAAAACCAATAATTGAAAAAGAAAATATTTTTAATTCGTTTCTTGATAAAGGAATGAAAGTTAGCTTTGCAAATGCCTTTCCCAAAATATTTTTTGTTTATATAAATTCTGGAAGAAAGCGTTTAAATGTAACAACTCTAATGGCGTTAAATAGCAAAGTTAAAATGTTTGATGTTGATGATATGCTTGCTGGAAGGGGAGTTTCGTCCGACCTTACAAATCGCAGATGGAATACAAAACTTAATTACAATATTCCAACAATAACTCCAGAAGTTGCAGCAAACAGATTACTTAACATAACGGTAAATAATAATATTACTCTGTTTGAGTATTTCTTCACAGACCATCTTGGGCATGGTAGGAATAAAGATGAATTTGATATTCTACTTGATGATTTAGATAGATTCCTTTTTAAAGTAATTTCGGAAATACATGATGATACAACTCTTGTAATTTGTTCTGACCACGGAAACCTTGAAAACATTGGAGTTAAAGGGCATACAAATAATCCAACAATTGCTATTACTGCAGGATATAGAGCTTTGGAGTTAAGAAATAAAATAAAAGATTTAAGTGATATTAAATCTGCAATTATGGATTTGTAATTTTATATTATCTTGATTGAAAAAAATAATTAGTTTAAATTGTTATTGTCAATCTTGGAGAATGAAATGACTACAATAAGTAAAGATAGTATTAAAGAGTTATATTCAGTTAATCTGTTATATGAACTTCATATTGTGGAGGAGAAGATATCCCTTTTTTTCAGCAAGTATAAATTGAGTTTTTTAGAATTTGAAAAAAAAATAAAATCAAAAAATGAATCATTTGAAGAATGGGACGATTATTTAGAATGGAAGGGATACCAGAAAAAAGAGAAGCAACTTAAATTAGAAAAAAAAGATTTGGATAATGGAAATATTAAAGTTGCTTGAAAAATCTAAAG
>JAQICK010000260.1 GCA_027858595.1 Melioribacteraceae bacterium | reverse complement strand
AATTAAAACTTTAAGCTCTTTCGATAAAGTTCAACCAAATAGTGAAATAAAAATTGCTGTTGAGCTTGAAATACTTGAACATTATCATATTAATTCAAACAAACCCAAAGATGATTTTTTAATTCCTACTGAATTAATAATTAAATCTAATAATGTTCAAGTAGTTTCTGTTTCTTATCCAGAAGCTAAAGATGTTACATTTAGTTTCTCCGATGAAAAAGTATCTGTGTATGATGGTAAAGAATTTATCGGAGCAGTTCTTAAAATTTCAAAAACTGCACAAGTTGGAATTATTGAAATACCAATAGAAATTAGCTATCAGGCTTGTAACGATCAAAGTTGCATGGCTCCATCCAGTGCTTACGATACATTAAAAATTGAAGTAGTTGATAATTCAACTCCGATAAACGAAGTAAACCAAGAAGTTTTTTCAAACTTGGATATTTCATATACACCTGTAGAAACCTCAGTTGAAAAAGATGGTGACGGAATTGCATCAACACTTGAATCAAGTGGATTATTATTGAGCATTCTTTTTGTGTTTTTGGGCGGACTTGCACTAAACCTTACTCCATGTGTTTATCCATTAATACCTATTACAATAGGATATTTTATAGGACAGAGTGAAGGTAAAACGAGCAAACTTTTTGTTCTCGGGGTTCTTTATGTTCTTGGAATGGCTTTAACATATTCAGTTGTTGGAGTTGTAACAGCAATGAGCGGAGCTATTTTTGGAGCTCTATTGCAAAACCCAATTGTAATTGTTGCGATATCAGCTGTATTTGTAGTGCTTGCATTAAGTATGTTTGGTTTGTATGAGATAAAAGCTCCAGATGCTTTAGTAATGAAAGCTGGTGGTGCTCGTTCTGGAGTTTTTGGTGCATTCTTTATGGGATTAACAATGGGAGTTGTTGCAGCACCTTGTATAGGTCCTTTCGTGCTTGGATTAGTAACTTACGTAGCTGCTAAAGGAGATATTTTTTACGGCTTTATCATGTTCTTTTTCCTTGCTGTAGGCTTGGGTGTTCCTTACTTATTCCTTGCAATTTTCTCTGGTAGAATTAAATCTCTTCCACGTGCTGGATTTTGGATGGAAGGAGTACGAAATATTTTTGGATTTATCTTAATAGGAATGGCAATTTACTTTGTTAATCCAATACTTCCAAAAATTGTTGCATTTTATCTATTACCAGTTTTTATGATTGGTGCAGGACTATATCTATTATTTATAGATAAATTAGCAAATAATTTAAAAGGATACAGAATATTCAAATCAGTTTTCTCAATTTTGATGATTGTTGTAGCATCTTGGATGTTGTGGCCAGTTGAAAAATCAGCGCCAAATTGGGAAAATTATACTACTGAAAATTATGAAGCTGCTCTGCAAAACAACGATAAAATGATAATCGACTTTTATGCCGATTGGTGTATTCCTTGTAAAGAATTGGATGCTTTAACTTTCTCTGATGTTAAAGTAATTTCATCTCTTTCAGATTTTAAATCACTAAAAGTTGATATGACAAAATCTTTATCTGAAGAAACTTCAGAGATTAGAGAGAAGTTCAATATTATTGGAATGCCAACAATTCTATTCATCGATTCTAAAGGAAATGAAGTACATAGATTAACAGGTTTTGTAAATGCCGAAGAGTTTGAGAAAATTGTAAATAATGTGAAATAATAATTGTTTTTGTTGGATTTGTTTGTACTAATAATTATTTATTATGCTTATATTTTATGTAATAAACTAATCATTTAATAACGTAAGAGTCAAAAAAAATAATGGCAGAAGAAGAAAAAAACGGTAAAGTAGTTGAAGAACTAAACGATGTAACCGTTATGTTCGCTGGTGATTCTGGAGATGGAATGCAATTGACCGGAACACAATTTAGCGACACAACCGCATATTTGGGAAATGATCTAATTACACTTCCAGATTATCCATCAGAAATACGCGCTCCTTTAGGTACACTATATGGAGTTAGTGGATTTCAATTACACTTTGGTTCAAGCAATGTTTTTACTCCAGGTGATAACCCTGATGTATTAGTTGCAATGAATCCTGCAGCATTAAAAGTGAATGTAAAAAATCTAAAACGTCAGGGAATTATTATTTGTAATAGTGATGCATTTGACGCAAAAAATTTAAAATTAGCAAAATATGAAGTAAATCCGTTAGAAGATGATTCTCTTTCAGAATTCAAAGTTTTTCCTGTGCCGATTAATTCTCTAGTAGTTTCAGCTCTCAAAGACTGTGGACTTAAACCAAAAGATGTTGCTAGAAGTAAAAACTTTTTTGCTCTAGGATTAATGTATTGGTTATTTAACGAACCTCTAGAGCCAACACTAGAATGGGTTAAGCAAAAATTTATTAAAAAAGAAGATATTATTTGTGGTAATGAAAAAGCTCTTAAATCGGGATATTATTACGGTGAAAACACACAATTATTTGCTTCAAGATACAAAGTTGCAAAAGCCAAACTGCCTAAAGGAACTTATAAATCAATCTCTGGAAATGAAGCTACTGCAATTGGATTAATTGCTGCAAGTAAATTAAGTGGTTTACAACTTTTCTTAGGCTCATACCCTATTACACCTGCAACAGATATTTTACATCACTTAAGTAAGTACAAAAATTTTGGAGTTAAAACACTTCAAGCAGAAGATGAAATTGCTGGTATTACTTCTGCAATTGGTGCTTCGTTTGGTGGTAGTTTAGCTATTACAACTACTTCAGGACCTGGGCTAGCACTTAAAACTGAAGCTACTGGTTTAGCGTTAATGTTGGAACTTCCTCTTGTTATTGTTAACGTTCAACGTGGTGGTCCTTCTACTGGTTTACCAACAAAAACTGAACAATCTGATTTATTACAAGCAATGTATGGCAGAAGCGGAGAATCTCCTGTAGCTGTAGTTGCAGCAACAAGTCCTTCAGATTGTTTCTACATGGCAATTGAAGCATCAAGGCTTGCTCTTAAATATATGGTTCCAGTAATTCTTTTAACTGATGGATATATTGCCAATGGTGCAGAGCCTTGGAGAATTCCTCACGTAAATGAATTAGAAAAAATTGAAGTTACACAAAGAACTAATCCAGAAAATTTCCATCCTTATGATAGAGATGATAATCTAGCTCGCCCTTGGGCAGTTCCAGGAACTCCAGGTTTAGAACATAGAATTGGTGGTTTGGAAAAAGATAATATATCTGGCGCAGTTAGTCACGATCCAGAAAACCATGATGCAATGGTAAGAATTAGAGCTCAAAAAATTCAAAACATGCAAAACATCATTCCTGATCTTGTTGTTGACGGTGATCAAGAAGGTGAAGTTCTTGTGCTTGGTTGGGGTGGAACAATGGGTTCTATAATTGAAGCCGTTAACGATGCTCGCAAGAAAGGCATGAAGGTTTCTCGTGCTCAGTTAAAATATATCAATCCATTCCCTAAAAACCTTGGTGAAGTTCTATCCAAATTTGAAAAAGTTATTGTGCCTGAAAATAACATGGGACAATTAGCAAAAATTCTTAGAGATCAGTTCTTAGTTCCAGTAATCCAATTTAATAAAATGCGTGGATTACCATTAAAAACTTTTGAAATAACTGAGAAAATAGCTGAAGTGCTTGGAGGAAAAAATGACTGATAAAATAGATGTAACAGAACTTAAGGCTAAAGATTTTCAATCTGACCAAGATGTGAGATGGTGTCCAGGTTGTGGAGATTACTCTGTACTTGCACAAGTGCAAAAAGTATTTCCTAAACTGGGAGTTAAGAAAGAAGATTTCGTTTGGATAGCTGGTATCGGTTGTTCAAGTCGTTTTCCATATTACATGGATACATACGGAATGCACGGAATTCACGGACGTGCACCAGCAATTGCTACTGGACTAAAAGTTGCGCACCCAGAATTATCTGTTTGGGTTTCTACTGGTGATGGTGATTTAATGTCAATTGGTGGTAATCACTTTATTCATGCATGTAGAAAGAATATTGATATAAAAATTATTCTTTTTAACAACCAGATTTATGGTTTAACAAAAGGTCAATACTCCCCTACTTCCGAAAAAGGGAAAGTTACAAAAAGTTCTCCTTTTGGAAGTATTGATTATCCTTTTAATCCTACTTCTTTAGCCCTTGGTAGTGAAGCAACATTTGTTGCTCGCACACTTGATAGAGACACAAAACATCTACAAGAAATGCTTAGAAGAGCTGGTGAACACAAAGGAACTGCTTTCTTGGAAGTATATCAAAACTGTGTTATCTTTAACGATGGTGCATATACAGATTATACTGATAAAGAGACTAAGCCTGATACTATTGTTGTTCTTGAACAAGGTGAACCATTATTGTTTGGTAAAAACTTTGATAAAGGAATTAAGATAGAAGGATTTAACCCTGTTGTTGTTGATCTTAATGATGGTGTTCACTCAATTGATGATTTATTAGTTCACGATGAAAACGATGAAAGTCCAGTAAGAGCTTTTATTTATTCACACATGACAGATCATCCAAATTTACCAACTCCAATTGGTGTTTTCAGACAAATTAGAAGACAAACATATGATGAAGCAGTAGTTGAGCAGATTGATGCTGTTACAGCCAAAAAAGGTGAAGGCGATCTAGAATCTCTTCTCTTTAGCGGAAACACTTGGGAAGTTGAATAAGCTTCAAACTTATTAATTTAAAGGCGAAGATTTATCTTCGCCTTTGCTATTTTAAACCAAAACAATTCTATGAAAAATACAATTAAAAACATAATAGAGAAGATAGATTTAAGTAATAATTTTATTATAACAACACATGTAAACCCAGATGGAGATGCAATTGGTTCTGAACTTGCATTAGCGAGATATTTGCAATCACTGGGGAAAAATGTTACAATTATTAATCATAGTCCAACTCCAGATTATTTATTCTTCATGCTTAATTCTAAAGACAATGTTTTAGAATTTAAAGAAGAACTACATTCCGATTTAATTAAAAATGCGGACGTAATTTTCACTTTGGATATGAGTCAATTGAGCAGAACAAAGTCACTTGAAAATTTTATTAGAAAAAGTACAGCGACTAAAATATGCATAGATCATCATCCATCTCCAGAAGATTATGCTGAGTTGAGTTTAGTAGAGACTACAAGTTCATCTACTGGTGAGTTAGTTTATTACCTAATAAAACAAGCTGAAGTAGAAATCACTTTGGATATTGCACTCCCACTCTACGTTGCAATAATGACAGATACTGGTTCATTCAAATATGAAAGAACAACAGCCAATCTGCACAGAATTATTGCTGAACTATTAGATGCAGGAGTTGTTCCAATTAGTGTTCATCAAGAAATATATGACCAAGGTAGTGCAAATAGAATTCAACTTCTTGGACGAGCGTTCAATTCCCTTGTAATAGCTGGGGATGGGAAATTAGCATATATGAAAATTTCTCTCAATGATTTGAAAGAAACGAATTCTAAAGAAGAAGATGTTGAGGGATTTGTAAGCTACACTCTATCAATTAAAGGAGTAGAAGTTGGACTTTTCTTTTTTGAATTAGAGAATGGATTTAAGATTAGTCTTCGTTCTTCTACAACTGTTCCAGTTAATAAATTAGCAGGAGAATTTAACGGTGGTGGGCATTTCTTCGCTGCTGGTGCGAGACTAGAGGACAAAAGCATGAAAGATACTATTCCAAAAATAATTGAAACTGCAAATCAATACATAAAACAATATTCAAAATAAGGGGTACAGATGCTATTCGATATAAATATAACATCAAGCAAAGCTAATTTTGCAAAAAAAAACAATTCGCTTTTAGTTAAGTTTTTCACAGATGAGAAAAAGCTAAAATCAGATTATTCAGAATTTTTAAAAGAACACTCAATAACAATCAATACAGGCTTACTTAAAAGTTTTTTAACAAAAGATAAAAAAGAAATTTCTTTTGCTAACACAGTTGGAAAGCCAGATTTAATAATTCTTAAAAAAGTATTTGCTGATGATAAATTTGACGTGGATATTTTTAGGGATTTTTTATCCAAAACAATTATTGGACTAAAAGATAAAGAGATTGATAAAGTAGAGATTCAGATTCCAGATTTTGTAGCTTTTAAAAAATATTTTTCTGAAGAAGAATATTTTTATCAAACATTTGTTGAAGGTATTTTACTTGGCAATTATAATTTTGACAAATACAAAACAGATAAAAAGAAATTAAACAATTTAGAAGTGAATTTTTCTGCAAACAATTCTGCTAAGCTTAAATCAGTAATTGGCACAACAGAAAACTTATTAAATGCTGTTTACTTAGCAAGAGATTTATCCAACGAGCCAGCAATAAGCTTAACTCCAGCAGAGTTAGTAAAAGTTACTAAAAGTAAATTGAGCAAAGCTGGAGTTTCAGTATCCTCTTTCAACAAAGCTGAGTTGAAGAAGAGAAAAATGAATGCAATTTTAGCTGTAGCAGAAGGAAGCCCTAATCCACCATTTTTGTTAAAGATGCATTACAAACCAACTGGAAAAGTAACTAAGCGAATTGCTTTAGTTGGCAAAGGCGTTACATACGATTCTGGAGGTTACTCAATTAAACCAACAGAAGGAATGATTGAAATGAATGCCGATATGTCTGGTGCTGCTACTGTAATTGGTACTGTTTATGCAGCTGCTTTAAACAAATTACCTGTAGAAATTATAGCTTATGTTCCTGCAGTAGAAAATATGATTTCGGGGAGTGCGTACAAGCCTGGAGATATTATTTCAACAGCAAGTGGTAAAACTATTGAAGTGAAAAATACGGATGCTGAAGGAAGACTTGTGCTCGCAGATGCTCTAGAATTTGCAAGCAAACAAAAGCCGGATGAAATAATTGACTTTGCAACTTTAACTGGTGCTATTGTTGTTGCCTTAGGCGAGTTTACTTCAGGCTTGTTTACAAAAAATGATAAAATTGCAGAATCGTTGAGCGTTTCAGGAAATAAAACTTTTGAACGAGTTTGGAGAATGCCATTCTGGGACGAATTCAAAAAGGGATTAGACAGTGATATTGCTGATATAAATAATCTTGGACCTCGTTGGGGTGGTGCAATTACGGCTGCTAAATTCCTAGAGCAATTTGTGGATGATAAAATTCCATACGCTCACGTTGACATAGCTGGACCAGCCTTAAAACATAAATTTAAAAGTTATACCGAAAAATTTAATACTGGTTATGGAGTTAGATTGATGTTTGATTATTTGAAGAATAGATAAAGTATTTAGCACAAATAAAAAAACCAAGAGAACATTTTTAGTTCTCTTGGTTTTTTATTTTTAAAATTGATGGTTTAATTTTAGATAATATTCCTAAAATATTGGAGCAATATATTCCACAAAAAGAGCACGGTCAGCACTGTAAGTATTAATTTTTTCGTTACTCAATACATCTCGTAAATCTAAACCTACTGTAAAGCCTTCTGCTATTGCCCACCTCACGCCAAAGTTTAAATATCCTTTACCAGATCCAAGTGAAAGAGGATTATTATCATTCAAAGCAAAATCATATTCAGCATATAAAGAGACTTTACTACCAATAGTTTTTTCAACACCAATTGCAAGATTTAAGTCTTTATCATTATCATCTCTTTCAAGAGTGTAATTAAGCATTGCATGAATTGATAGATATCCAAGCAATTCAAAATTTTTGGAACTTGCAACAAAAAGACCAGGAGATTTAATTTGATAACGATTTAAAGAATCGTTGTATTCCCCTTTCCCTTGTGAATCAAACCCTATTGCTATAGCTGGCATCATTTCATCTTCATCAAAAATGCGTCCCTTTGCATAGACTCCTGGTAAAGGATAAAAACTAACATCTCCAGAACCAATTACATTTTCTGCTCCATAAGAAATTCCAAAACTAAAGTTGTTAAAAACACCAACTTCAATTGCAGAGATCATTACTCCTTGCGGCATTACATCAATTCCAACTCCAACATATCCCTTTTCAAGAACACCAGCAGTTTGCATATCAATAAGTGAGCGATATTCAAATTTTGCATTTGTTCCGGCACTACCCTGTGCAAGTAGAATGGATGTTAAAAATATTAAGACGACTAACAGCTTTACAGTTTGGTTCATAATTATACTATTAATATGTTTTATAATACTTAAATATACTAGAAATAATGAAATATTAAAAATGCCTAATTATTATTCTATATTAATTTCTATCTTAGATGGAAACATACCAATTGAAGGAGTAACCAAAATTTCGGCACTACCCACTTTCCCTTTAGAAGTAACAACAATAGTATTCTCTTTTTGTTGTTTAATTTTTATTAAATCCTCTCCAGAAACAATTTTAAATTTAGCTGAAATATTTCGCAACAAAGCTTTAGTCCCAAATGAATTTAATGGAATTGTTTTTATTTCAATTTGAGAATCTGAATTTAGATTTAATAATTTTGGATTTACTGAAATTTTGACTTCATAAATATTAAATAAATAAAACCAAGCAAAAATTAAAATTTTCACGGTAACTATTATTACTAGTGCTATTATTAAAGTTTGATTCATATATACCAGCTAAATGTCAAAAATGTGGTAAATAAATGCTCGTCATTGCGAGCATCTTCTGCGAAGCAATCTTTCAAACTATATAACTTCCAAAGTCATTAGAATTGTTGCAGATTGCTTCTTCGTAAAAAGCACTCATCGCAAAGACAACCGTTTATAAAAAAACATTCGCTACTTCATTTTATAACTTGTTCCGTTCTTACTATCTTCAAGTATAAACCCCTTATCCGCAAGGGAATTACGAATCTCATCAGCTAGCTTCCAATTTCTATCATACTTTGCTTTATTTCGTTTTTCAATTTCTTCTAAAATCCAAGAATCGTCAGTATTAGCATCATCTATATTAAATTCATTAAAATCAATTATTCCAAGAACATCTTCTGCAGTTGCTCTTAAAAATGTAACAGCTTTCTGATAAAATTCAGAGTTTAAGTTTTTGTTTTCAACAATCAATTTATTTGCTTCGCGAACAAAATCAAAAATAACAGAAGTCGCCTTCGCTGAATTAAAGTCATCATCCATAGCTTCAGTAAAGAGTTTGTATTTATTTTCATAATCAACCTCTACTTCACTCCCATCAACTTTATCAATTCCTTTTAGTAACAACCGAATGAGATTATTTAATTTCTCAGTTCCCTTTTGGGCAGATTCAATTAATTCTCTACTGAAATTTAAAGGACTTCGGTAATGCGATTGTACAAACAGAAGCCGCAATGCTTCAGCTGGATATTGATTTAGAATATCTCGTGCTGTAAAAAAGTTTCCAAGCGACTTAGACATTTTTTGTTTATCAATATTCAGGAATCCAAAGTGCATCCAATAGTGAGCAAATTCTTTTCCCGTTGCAGCTTCACTTTGTGCAATTTCATTTTCGTGATGAGGGAATATTAAATCGTTTCCGCCAGCATGAATATCAATTGTTTCACCAAGATGTTTCATGCTCATTGCAGAACATTCTATATGCCAACCTGGACGACCATCACCCCATTTGCTTTCCCAGTATGGCTCTCCTGATTTCGCTTTTTTCCAAACTGAAAAGTCTAAAGGATTTTGCTTTTCTTGGTTAATCTCAATTCTAGCACCAACTTCAAGATCATCTGTGTTTTTTCCACTTAGCTTTCCATAGCTTTCAAATTTTCCAACGTTATAAAACACATTTCCATCAACATTGTATGCAATTCCTTTATTCTCAAGCTTTTCAATAATATTTTCAATTTCCTGCATGTGATTAGTTGCTTTAGGATAAACATCAGCTGGTTTCATTTTGAATTTTTTAATGTCATCCATAAATGCAGCTTCATATCGTTCAGTTAATTCCGCCGATGTAATGTTTTCTTCATTTGCCTTTCTAATAATTTTATCGTCAACATCAGTCAGGTTCATCACAAATTTTACGTCATACCCTTTATAGATAAGGTATCTGCGAATAATATCACTCATTACAAATGTGCGTCCATTACCAATGTGGAAGTAATCATAAATTGTTGGTCCACAAACATACATTGAAACGTTTGGCGGATTTATAGGTTTGAATTCTTCTTTTTTTCTTGTAAGTGTATTATAGACTAACATTATTTCTCCAAAATTGAATAGTAAACTTAACTATATGGGATTCTATTTTCAATTTTGTTATTTTGAGTATTCATTTTAAAAGTAATAAGACAATATGATTTATCTACTAACTGTATCGCTTATATGGGCTTTTTCCTTTGGTTTAATCAAGGGCAATTTGGTTGGACTTGATTCTAATTTTGTTTCATTTGCACGGTTACTTATTTCGTTTCTGGTTTTCATCCCATTTCTAAAGATTAAAAATCTTGAATTAAAATTTATTTCCTCCCTACTCCTCATAGGCTCTATCCAATATGGGATAATGTATATAAGTTACATCTTTGCATTTCAATTTCTTAAAGCATACGAAATTATATTATTTACTATTTTCACTCCAATTTATGTTGTTATAATAAATGATTTCATCGAAAATAAAATTCATCCATTTTTCTATTTTACTTCATTTATTTCACTTATAGGAACTGCAATTGTTGTATGGGATGAAATTACAACTACAGAAATAATTGTTGGATTTTTACTTATGCAAGTTTCAAATATTTCTTTCGCGTTTGGACAAGTTTATTATAAAAACATAATGTCAAGAAGCCCTGGAATTAAGGACAAAAATATTTTTGCAATATTGTTTTTGGGCGGATTTCTAACGGCATTTCTTTTCACCCTTTTCACTACTGAGTATTCAGCACTTGCTGTTAATAAAAATGAAATTTTTACTTTATTGTATTTAGGTATTATTGCGTCGGGTCTAGGTTTTTTCCTTTGGAACTATGGTGCAAAACTTACCAATACTGGTTCTCTTGCAATATTCAACAATTTAAAAATTCCTTTAGGAATTGTAGTTTCAATCTTTTTCTTCTCAGAAAAAGCAAATTTTTGGAATTTATTACTGGGTGGCTTGATTGTTACGTTTGCTTTAGTTATTAATGAACATCAGATAAAAAAACATTCATCACAAACCGAAGACTTGTAATGTATAAAAAAAATAAAATTAAACTTTCTTTAATCGGAATTGCACTATCTATAACTCTCTTTTTTGTTTTCAGCTTCGATTCTCCTAACAGTTTTGTATCGCAGAATAGCAATAAACCATTTCCGCACAATTATAAAGTGATTTCTCCTTTTGTCCCAGAGCAAATGGATTTCTGTGGAGAACCGGTTCCCCTTGAAAACATTGATGTTCGTGAAAGATTAGAACGTGAATTTATAGTTCAGACCTATTATCATTCAGCTTCTGTTCTTTATTTAAAAAGAATAAATCGGTGGTTTCCAATGATAGAAAGGATATTAAAAGAAAAAAATGTTCCAGACGATTTGAAATATCTTGCACTCGCTGAGAGTGGATTAGATGACGTTATTTCTCCTGCTGGTGCAACTGGTTTTTGGCAGTTTATGAAAGATGCTGGACGGAAACATGGTTTAATCATTAATAAAGAAGTTGATGAAAGATATAATATTGAGAAATCAACTTATGCAGCTTGCAATTATCTACTTGGGGCAAAAGAAAAATTTGGAAATTGGACACTTGCCGCAGCCTCTTATAATATGGGACGTGCTGGAGTTCTAAATCAGCTAAAAAGACAAAAGACAACTAATTATTATAATTTAGTTTTAAATGAAGAAACAAATAGATATATCCCAAGAATTATAGCTTTTAAATACGTTATGGAAAATCCAAATTATTATGGCTTTGATATTAAGGAAGATCAACTATACCAACCATACTCAACTTATAAAGTAAAGCTAGATACATCAGTTGCTCATCTAGCTGATTACGCAAAACTTCGTGGTCTTAATTACAAAACTTTAAAACTATTTAATCCCTGGTTACGTGATAATTATTTGACAAATAAAAGTGGAAAAAGGTATTTTGTTACTTTACCAAAAGAAGGCACATTTTATGTCATTCCAGATTGAAATTTTTAATGAATAAATTATCTATAATATTGGTTTTAATTATTGCTACATCTATTTTTGCACAAACAGAAAAAGATAGTATCCACAGTGAGAACGAGCAATTTGATATAACAAAACTTAATTCACTCAAAACTGATTGGACTGTTCTTAATTCACCTTTGTTAATATATTCAACAAACTCAGCACGCTCAAATCATCAATCGTTATATTCACTATATACAAATTCACAAATGAACTCTGGGTTAAGTATAACTCAGCCAGATGAAATGTTAAATCAATTTCAGCTGGCAAACAATTGGGAAGCAAAAAAGAAGTATGGTGTATTTGCAAAGTATTTAGGAATAGCACAACTTATGGGAGCAATTGGAATTGCTGCAGTTAGTATATCAAATCAGAATAATATCCCAAAGAGCAAAGTGAAAACAAAAAGCCCTAGAACTGAGAAACCTTAAATTAAGATCTAATATTCTTAATTCAATTTTTTAATTTTTCAATTAACTCTTTCATATCATTAGGTAATTCTGAATTGAATACTAATTTATCTTTTGTTTTAGGATGTATAAATCCAAGTGTTTTTGCGTGAAGTGCTTGCCTATTTATAGTTGCTAATAAATGTTCAACTCGTTGTTTAATTTTTGGCAACGTGCTTCCATATTGAATTGTTCTTCCATTATAAACATGGTCCCCAAATATTGGATGATTCACATGTTTCAAATGAACTCTAATTTGGTGAGTTCTACCAGTTTTTAATTTAAGTTTTATCAACGAAGCAAATTCAAATTCTTCAATTACACTGTAATGTGTCTCAGCATATTTGCCTTCGGTATCACTAACAGTATATAATTTTCTATCGTTTTTACTTCTAGTAAGATTTCCAATAATATCGCCCTCTTGATCCTTGAACTTACCCCAACAAATTGCCCAATACTCACGCTCAGTAGTTCTATCGGAGAACTGTTTTGCAAGCTCTGAGAGGATCCAAGGGTCTTTGGCGACTAGAAGTAAGCCACTTGTATCTTTATCTATTCTATGGACAATTCCTGGCCTATCTTCGTTGCTAGATTCACTTAAATTTTGTGTGTGATGCAAAAGGGCGTGAACCATTGTGCCTGTCCAATTACCAAGTGCTGGATGAACAACCATGCCTGCAGGCTTGTTTACAACAAGTAAGTATTCATCTTCGTAAACAATGTCTAATGGAATATCTTCTGGTTCAATTGTATCGGGACGTGGAGTTACTGGTATTGTTAAATCCAAAATATCGTTAGGAAGAACTTGGTAATTAGATTTCTTAATCTTTCCATTAACAAGAACTAACTTAGCTTTAATGAGTTGTTGAATTTTGGAGCGAGTAGCATTTTCCATGATGTTGGTAAGATAAACATCTAAGCGTTCTTTACTTTGTCCTTCAGTAATTTCAAACTGAAACTTCTTCTCTGTTATTATCTTCGCCATTTTCTACACTGTTAATACTTTCGTCTTTATTGGAATTCGTGTCATCATTATCTTCTATACTTTCTTCTTCTGTTGCACTCTCTTTATGAAAAAGAAGTATCACTGCAACTCCAACAGTTACGGCTGAGTCTGCTATATTAAAAATTGGCCAAGTTTCATAGGTATGCCCAAATAGTGAAAAATCCCAAAACTCAACTTGGATAAAATCTACTACATGACCATACATAAGTGGTGCGTAGTTATAAATTATTCCGTAAAATGTTCGGTCAATCATATTTCCTAGAGCACCAGCAAGAATTAATGATAGACCAATTCTAAGCGCAAAATCACGATGACGAGATTTGTATAAATAGTAAAGAATTCCAATAGCTGCAAAAATTGTAAAAATTGAAAGAAAAAGTTTTTGTGTTGGACCAACATCAAGTCCAAAAGCCATTCCAGGATTTTCTACGAATGTAATTCTAAGAAAAGTTCCAATTACATTAATACTTTGCCCGTAGTCCATACCAACCCAATTAAAATCGATGAACGGAATGGAAAAACCTTTAACCGCTAGCTTAGAAGCTTGATCAGAAATAAAAACAACAAGAGTTAAATAGAGAACTTTCAAAATTTTCCTATTTTTTACTTAATGTGTTTTTTATTTCGAAACAATGCTGTGTATGCGGAACCGCTAACAACCTTGGCTTAGGAATCAGTGGGCAAGTTGGACACAAGTTTTTGGGTTCATCCATACATTCAATGCAAATTCCGTATGTGCCCAAGTCAATTCTAGCAAGTGCATCTTCAAGATAGGCCAAGAATTTACTTTCTCTTTGTGCCCATAAATATAATTTTTCACGCTCTTGAGCATCTGTTCCCTGCTCTGCCATATGTAGAGAATATGGCGAACTTTCATTTACATATTGACCAGTGCTAGAATCCATCATTTGATCTTTTAAATTTTGAAGTTGTTCAATAATTTCTTTTTTCTTTTCAAGAATTACTGAACGAAATTGTTCCAAATCTTTTTTGGGATATCCCATGACTTTCTTTTTGACACCAGCTTTCTTGGGTGCCACTTTTGGAGTAGTTTTTTTATCTGAACTACTTTTGGGAGTAACAGTTTTTTTATCTGAACTACTTTTAGGAGTTACAGTTTTTTTTACTTTCTCCTTTTTTACAACACTAGTCTTTGCTTTTGCTTTAGGTTTTGTAGCAACACGTTTTTTAACTTCTGTTTTCTTAGCCATAATTTCCTCCAACTAAAACTTTTATTTAGATTTTTCTACCGAGATTGAACACTTAAATTCTCCAAGTTCCCAATCTTGTGTGTAACCTATTCTTTTATCATCATTCTCTATACTATCTGCTAAAGTTTCAGTTATAATATAATCAGAAAATTGATTAATATAAGCACTTAATTTACTATCTGTGCTAAATCTAATTTCAATTCTATCCATTACATCAAAACCTGCATCCTTACGCATATTTTGTACTCTATTTACAACTTCCCTAGCAAAGCCTTCTGCAATTAAATCTTCATTTAGCTCAGTGTCTACTGCCACAGTAATTCCTTCTTCTGTTTCTACTACCCAACCTTCAATTTCAGAATTAATAATTTCAACATCTTCTCTAGAAATTTCAATTTGCTCACCATTTACATCTAACGAAATGGAGTTTTTATTTTCCAAAACAGCTATTTGTTCTTTATTTAATTTAGTAATTTCTGCTGCAATAGTCTTCACTAATTTTCCAAACTTTGGACCAATAGTTTTAAAATTAGCTTTGGCGGATTTGTTAACAATACTTGAATCGTCTTCGAGAACTACAAGTTCTTTAATGTTAACTTCTTCAAGAACTACATCTTTCATATAAGTAACTGCTTCGCTTTTATCTTTATCTATGGCAACCATAATTCGACTTAGTGGTTGTCTAACTTTTAGATTAGATTTTGCTCTCATAGAGCGAGTTAAATAAACTACTCTCTGTGCAATTGACATTTTCTCTTCCAACTCAAAATCAATAAATGTTGGTTTTGGAAATTCCACTAGATGAATAGAATCACATTGCTCAGTTTTACCAATAGCATTTAAGTTTTGATACATCTCTTCTGCAATGAAAGGTGCAAACGGAGCGGTAAGTTTTGAAATTGTCATTAAGCATTCGTATAGTGTTTGATATGCAGAAAGTTTATTCTCATTAACTTCTGCTTTCCAAAAACGTCTTCGGGAACGGCGAACATACCAGTTGGATAGTTCATCAATTGTAAAGTCTTGAACTGCTCTTGCAGCCTTAGTAACATCGTAACTATCCATTAAAACTTCATATTGTTTTACTAGAGAACTTAGCTTTGAGATAATCCATCTGTCAACTTCTGGCCTTTTATCATAAGCAATTTTCTCTTCAGATAAATCAACTTTATCAATATTTGCATATAAAGCAAAGAAGGAATATGTATTTACAAATGTTCCGAAAAACTTTCTCTGAACTTCCACAATACCATCTTCATCAAAAAGAGTTGGTTTCCAAGGTGGTGATGTTGTAACAAGATACCATCGAGTTGCATCGGCACCATATTTTTCAAAAAGTTCATAAGGACTAACAGTGTTACCTTTAGTCTTCGACATTTTCAATCCTTTTTTATCAAGGATTAATTCGTTTACAATTAAATTTTTATACGAGATATTATCAAATAGCATTGTTCCAATTGCGTGCATTGTATAGAACCATCCACGAGTTTGATCTATACCTTCGCAAATAAAATCTGCTGGATAATTTTTTTCAAAGAGTTCTTTGTTTTCAAAGGGATAATGATATTGTGCAAACGGCATGCAGCCAGAATCGAACCAAACATCAATTAATTCGGGAGTACGTTTGTAAATCTTTCCATCTTTTTCAAAATATATTTTATCTACAAATGGTTTATGAAGATCTATTTCCACTTCAGGTAAATCAGCAACGGATATTTTCACTCCATCTTTATCTATAAATCCTTTTTTAAGATCCTCTATACTACCAACAGAAAATTGATCTTTTTCATCTTCGCTAACCCATATTGGTAGCGGAGTTGCCCAAAAACGATCACGAGAAAGTGCCCAATCTTTGTTGTCTTCCAACCAATTGCCAAAGCGTCCGCTACCCACTTCTGGTGGCTGCCAGTTAATTGTTTTATTAAGTTCAACCATTCTATCAGAGACTGAAGTTGTTCGTATAAACCAAGATTCGCGTGCGTAATAAATTACTGGCACATCATCGAATCTCCAACTAAAAGGATAGGTGTGGGTAATTGTCTCTTTTCTATAAAGGTTGCCAGACTCTTTTAATTTATAGATAATATCTTTATCAGCATCTTTAACAAATACTCCAACAAAGTCAGTTATTTCTTCGGTAAATTTTCCACCACGAGTTACAGGCTGAAGGAATGGCAAATCATATTTTTTTGAAAGTTCATAATCGTCAGCACCAAAAGCTGGGGCTATGTGAACAATACCAGAACCATCACCGGTGCTAACAAAATCGGCTTCAACAACATAGAACCCTTTCTTATCAACCGAAACGTAATTCATCAATTGGTCATAGTTTGTTCCTGCAAGTTCAGACCCTTTATGCTCAGAGATAATTTCATAATCATTTTTCAAAACTTCAAGACGATCTTTTGCAAGGATTAAAGTTTTTTCATCCGTTCTAACTTTCACGTAATCGATATCAGCACCAACAGCAAGGGCAACATTGGATATAAGAGTCCAAGGTGTGGTTGTCCAAACAAGAAAATATGTTTCATCATCACTGTTCAAATCAGAATTTTCATCAAGTTTCATCATAACATAAACGGATGGATCTTTCGTCTCTCTATATCCAAGCGCTAATTCATGAGATGAAAGAACAGTTTCGGACCTTGGACATTGAGGAACAATTTTATAATCTTTAAATATTAATCCCTTCTTGTGAAGTGTAGCTAACGCCCACCAAACAGATTCGATATAATTATTATCACAAGTAATATAGGCTTCATCGAGGTTTAGCCAATATCCCATTCGGGTTGTCATTTCTTCCCATAAATCTTTATATGTAAAAACAGATGTACGGCAAGCTTCGTTATATTTTTCTACACCAAATTCTGGAATTTCACTTTTACTTTTTATTCCAAGTTGTTTCTCAACCTCAATTTCAACAGGTAATCCGTGAGTATCCCATCCAGCTTTTCTGCTTACTTGGTAACCTTGCATAGTTTTATAACGACAAACTAAATCTTTTAATGAACGTGCCATAACATGGTGAATACCAGGCTTACCATTAGCTGTAGGTGGACCTTCGTAAAAAGTAAAAAATTCTTTATCTTTTCTAGTTGAAATAGATTTTTCAAAAGTATCATTCTTTTTCCATAAGTCTAAAATTTCTTCTTCTACTTTAGGATAATTTATTTTTTCATCGTATTGCTTAAACATGTTTTCTCTGTAATTTATTCGTCTGTTAATATCTATCCGTCATCTATCCGTCATTGCGGAATTATTTAGTTTTAATTGTTCTACCTAACTTACAAGCCCAATATATTTTTCATCACTCAGAACTTGATTCTAAGCTAGTTGTAACAGAATTTTCTTCACTTTCATATTTGCGAATTACTTCTCTTTCGGTATGAATTAGTTCTCGTAATTGCATCTCAATTTGTGTTTTTCTATCTCTTATTTGATGTGCCTCTTTTTCGGCTTCAAATAATAATTTATCTGCTTTTAACTTAGCTTCATTAATATAATATTCCGCCTTGTCTGATATACTGGCTTCTGGTATATCTGTATCTAGTTCTGTATCGTTCTTCTGCACAACATTTTTCATGTTTTCAGAAAATGAAAGTCCAAATACTGCACTTAATCCTAACACTAAAACTCTCAGAGAATAGAGAACTAAATTTCCGACTAGAGAACTATTCATATCAAAATTGTTTCTAAAAAGGGCAACAATCATTAAAGTAATAACCACTGAAATTAAAGTAGTTATTAAAATTACTTTGATACCATTATTCCACATAAAACCAGAATTCATGAGCCAGCCAGTGGCAAAAGAAACTAACATTAATATAAACCAAACAGCAAATGTATATTCTGAATTAACAAATAAATTAGCACTCAAAAAACTAGAAATAACTAATAAAAATGTAAGGAAGATTGGATATGCAAAAAATATTTTCTTTATCTCGTTCACACTCTGCCTATTACTTCTTTAATGATTTTTGTCATATTTGGTTCTGCAATTCTTGCAGCTTCTAAAATTTCATCTAGCACTACTGCCTTAAGTGAGTCAGGAAAACACTCATCAGTAATAATACTCATCCCAAAAACTTTCATAGACATTTGGTTTGCAACTATACATTCTGGAACAGTGGACATACCGACAACATCAGCACCAATAGTTCTTAGAAATCTATATTCTGCTTTAGTCTCAAGATTAGGCCCAGAAACGGCAGCATAACTTCCTTGATGAACTTTTATTTGATTCTCTAACGCAATTTTTTCAGCTAACGCAATCAGTGAATTATTATATGGCTCACTCATATCAGGAAAACGCGGACCAAACTCATCTTCGTTTTTCCCAATTAACGGGTTATCGCCTAGCAAATTAATATGGTCATTCATAATCATCAAATCGCCACGCCTGTAAAGCGGATTCAAACCACCACAAGCATTTGAAATAAATAGTGTGTCAACGCCTAGTTTTTTCATTAACCTTATTGGATAGGTTATTTCTTGCATTGTATAACCTTCGTAAAAATGAAAACGACCTTGCATTATCACAACATCTTTTCCATTTAATGATCCCAAAATCAATTTACCTTTGTGAGATTCAACAGTTGATTGAACAAAATTGGGCAAATCTGAATAATTAATTTCAAATTCTATTTCAACATCGTTTACTAATCCTCCAAGACCAGTGCCAAGCACAATTCCCACAGAATAATCTTTGTTAGATTTTGCCCTAATAACAGCAAGGGTTTTATCAATTTTTTTTAATAATTCACTCATAATAATTTCTCCAACATATCATCAACATCTATTTCCGAATTATCACTCTGTTTTTCTTCCACAGGAAGTGATTTGCTTTCAAAAGTTTTTGAACCAATATCCAAAATACTTGCTTGTGTTTCTACTATTGCCTTTAATTTTGCAATTAATAAATTCTTTTCTTCTTTTAATTGTAATACAGAATCACGAATTAATTGAGACTCTCTTTTGGCTTTTTCAATTGTTTGATTTGCTTTTATTTCTGCTTCTTTAATTATCAATTGATTCTGTTTTCGAGCAGATTCAACAGCTTTGCTGGAAGACTCTTGAGCAGAAATAAGTGTCGTCTGAAGAGTTTTTTCCAATTTTTTAAACTCTGTTATTTCTTCAGAGTTATTATCTATTTTGCTAATTAATTCAGTATTCTTATTTTGCAATTTTTCAAATTCATTAGATAAAGTTTCAAGATATGCACGAACTTCATCTTTATCAAAACCACGAACTGCTTTATTAAACTCTTGAGCCTTAATACTAAAAGGTGTAAACCTCATTTTTCTCTCCACGATAATGAAACATCTCTCGCACCAAATATTGCAGTACCAATTCTTATCATTGTGGCACCTTCTTCAATAGCAATAGCATAATCGTTTGTCATTCCCATTGAAAGTTCTTTTATTGAACCTACTTTATTGTTAATCTTATTTCGCATTTCACTTAATTTAGAAAAACTTTTTCTTAATATATTTTCATTACTTGTAAAAGGTGCCATTGTCATTAAACCAACAGGTTTAATATTAGATAGCTCACCACATTTTTCAGTAAGTTCATAAAGTTCGTCATAATTTCTAAGACCAAACTTAGCTTCTTCTCCAGAAGTATTTACTTCAAAAAGTATATTCTGAATTTTGTCAATCTTTTCTGCATATTTATTTATTTCTTTTGCTAACTTAAAACTCTCAACTGAGTGTATAAAATTTGCGTTTTTCACAACATACTTTACTTTGTTTGTTTGAAGGTGTCCCATAAAATGCCAAATCAATTTTTCTTTAACTAATTCACTTTTATCTCTAAACTCAACGGCTTTATTTTCTCCAAAATCAGTTAGCCCAGCATTTAAACCTTCAAGAATTTTTGAAACAGTATTAGTTTTAGAAACAGCTATTAAACTGATTTCACTTAAATCTCTTCCACAATTTTGAACGGAACTTTGGATATTTTCTTGAACTATTTTTAAGTTGTCTTTTAACATCATCATATTAATTTTGAGCTACGAAGTTATCTCTTTTTAACCCAAATATCAATTCAATTCAAGATCGATTCTTCAATCTTTACTATAAACAATTTAGAAATACTTTCGACGATATTTTAACCAAAAAGGTGATTAATATGAAAAGAATAATTTTAAGCATTCGCTACGAAAATAATTTAAGCCTGGTTTCGGCAAATGATAAATTTACATCAATTGAATTTGCTACTGCTTACATTAATATTTTCGCTATCCTATTTCTTGTACGATACAAATTAATAAAAGAAAGAATAAAACAAATTTCAAAATATTTGAAAAAAAACAAGAGCATTTCTTTTATAAAGGATAACTAGAGCTATTTAGGCTATATATATATATCGAAAATTCTTTACTCCTTTCAATTACTAGACTTCCTGCGAAATAAAAGTATTTAAGTATTTGCACAGCCATCTTTGGCTATTTTAAAAATTAAGCAAACATCAAGTTATGCAAGCCAGCGATATTCTTAAATATTAGTGAATGTT
>JAQICK010000258.1 GCA_027858595.1 Melioribacteraceae bacterium | reverse complement strand
CATAAATCATTGTTTTTTATGAATTTAAAGTTCCCTCTGAATCGCTGGCCATATTGCTTAATTTATTCATACAATTTCTAGCCTATGGGTAAATATTTTAGGCATTTGAAATTATACCAATTGCTAATAAAAATAACTTCAATTAAAATTAACTTGAAAAATTAAAATATTTTCGTAGTTTATTGTGCTAATTCAAATAACTAAGGTTTATTATGGAAATTGAATCTACATCTTTACAATTTGTTCCGATATTTGCTGACCTACCTACAAACACACTGACAGAAATTGAGAAAATAGGTAGCAAAAGTAAGTATATAAAGGATGAACCAATTTTGTTGGAAGAAGATGCAGGTAATGCTCTCTTTGTAATTCTTAGTGGAAAGGTAAAAGTTTCAAGATCGAGCAATGATGGTCGTGAAGTTATTTTAACCATGTTAGGAGAATCTGATTTTTTTGGTGAAATGGCAATTCTGGATGGTTTAGCTAGATCGGCAAATGTTATAGCAACTGAGGAATCTGTAGTATTTCTAATTCAAAGGAATGATTTTTTGAAACTTCTCCATGATCACCCTGAAATATCAATTATTCTTCTGCAAGAGTTAACCTCTCGCCTTAGAAATGCAGATATGAAAATAAAAGCCCTCTCATTAAAAGATGCTGAAGGAAAGGTTGCAACTGTTCTTTTACAAATAGCAGAATATTCAGGCAAAATTAAAGCTGGAGTAGTTGAAATTTCGGAACTTCCTATTCAGCAAGATTTAGCAAATATGGCTGGAACTTCTCGTGAAACTATTTCTCGTACTCTGCACTCCTTTGCAAAGCGTGGATTTGTTGAGCTTGAAGGAAACAAACTCCGGATTGTAAACTTCGAAGAATTTAAAGAGAACTTTGAGTGAAAAGATATCCGAGAATAGACTTACACATGCACACAACTTATTCCGATGGAAATTTAACACCATTTGAATTATTAAAAAAAGTTAAATATCTAGATATTAATATTGTAAGCATCACTGACCATGACAGTACCAACGCCATAGAAGAAGCAATATCTATTGGAAAAAATTTAGGCATTGAAGTTATCCCTGGTGTGGAAATTAGTACTGATGTAGAAGACCGTGAAGTTCATCTACTTGGATATTTCATGGATATACATAGCTCCGAATTAAAAAAATACCTAAGCTTTTTCAGAGATGAACGTCTCGAAAGAGCAAAGAGAATTATAAAAAAATTAGTTGACCTCGGATTTGAAATTTCTATAGATGATGTATTAGAAGTTGCAAACGGATCAGCTATTGGAAGACCTCACATTGCTCTTGCTATGCTAAACAAAGGTATTGTAACAGATTTTTACGAAGCATTTCAAAAATTTTTAAGAGATGGCGGACCAGCCTACGAAAGAAAAATTCATGTTTCACCTCAGAGTGCTTTAAAACTTATAAATGATGCTGGTGGATTATCGTTTATAGCTCATCCAGGGCACTTGAAGGAGTCTGTTTTAATGACTCTAATAAACTCTGGGATTGATGGCATTGAAGTTACTCACCCTTCTCATAGTGAATATCAAAGGAAGTTTTACAGAGGTGTAGTCAACCAATATTGCTTGCTAGAATCTGGTGGCTCCGATTTTCACGGTGGTAAAAAGGATGACGAAAATAATCTTGGTTGGTATTTACTTGACCCAAAGAAATACCAATAGATGTTGCAAATTTTAAATCGTTAGTAACCATTTTCAAATTATTTCACTTCAGCTTCCATAAAAACTTGTGATAAATATTTAACTATTTTTTTTTTGCATTTTTGAGTATTTAGGTATTCAAAATATAAAATACTTTTATACTTAATTGAAAACTCGGGAATAAATATGTTATTAAAAAAAATAATTATTGTTTTAATGATAATAGCAACTCCAATCCTTTCTCAACAAATTGGAGTTTGGAAAAACTATACAAACTAGGATATTGTAATGAATATATCATCCACAAACAATGGTTTTTGGATTGCCACTACTGGTGGTGCGGGATATTTTTCAAACTCAAATAGTGTATTTGAATTATTCCTAACTAATTCAGAAGGCTTAAGTAGCCAAAATATTACAGCATTGGATGTTGATTCTTAAGGTAGAGTTT
>JAQICK010000201.1 GCA_027858595.1 Melioribacteraceae bacterium | reverse complement strand
TTACAGAAAAGCTGAGATTTAATAGTTTTAGCTACGAATGGGGAAATGAATCGGCTTGGAATAATTGTAAATATATCTCACTTTTCAGATAGTATCTTTTAGCAAGTTATGCTGTGCGTTTCGTTTCTTAATTGTACTTGAGCTTCTGGAATAACATTGTGAATTGACAGTAAGTTTTTAATTTTAAGTGAAATATTAAAAGTCTCTTCTCGGTTGAAATTATTGAATTTTTTCATTCTCCATTTGTCATCGTGCAATTCAAAAATACAATAAATATTTATTACTTTACTATAACATAATCGAAAATTAAATATTTTTTTTGACTATTTTCTAAAAGAATTTTTAAAAAACTTTTAAGTGAGGAACTGTGAAATATTTCTTTTCTACCTTATTATTATCGCTTTTGCTATTATCTTGTGAAACAGCACAAAAAACTGATGCTGAGATTCATTCAGAGATTTTAACTATTGACACACACACAGATATTCCAATAAAACTAACACGCGATTCTACTTACAAATTATCAGAGAGACACACATTCCAAGATTCTAGGACTAGAGTAGATTTACCAAGAATGCAAGATGGTGGATTAGACGCCGCAATTTTTGCTATCTGGACTGCACAAGGTGAAAGAAATGAGCTTGGAAATAAAAAAGCGAAAGAGAGAGCTTTAGAAATAATAGCCGCAGTTAATAAAAATTTAGAAGAAGCGGAAGACGCAACGTTTGCTAAAACAACGGAAGATTTAGTAAATATTACTGACTCAAAAAAGCATGCCATTTTGATGGGTCTGGAAAATGGCTATCCTATTGGAAACAACATTTTAGAAGTTGAAAATTTTTATAATTTAGGAATAAGATACATTACTCTTTGCCACGTAAAGGATAACGACATTTGTGATTCGTCCACTGATGAAAGCGAAGATGAAGGTCTTTCTAGTTTTGGAATTAATGTTCTAAATGAAATGAACCGGCTTGGAATAATTGTTGACGTATCTCACATTTCTGATAGTGCTTTTTACCAAGTAGTGAAATTAAGCAAAACTCCAGTAATTGCTTCGCATAGTAATGCGAGGGCTTTATGTAATCATCCTAGAAATATGACTGATGGTATGATTGAAGTTCTAGCAAATAATGGTGGAGTAATACATGTTAATTTTTATTCCGGGTATCTGAAATTAACAGAGAATAATACGGCATTAACTAACAAGCAAATTTCTAAATATAAAAAGAAGTGGGCACATTTACTAGAAACAGAGAATGGAAGAAAAGAGTATGAAAGAGCCTTGTCTGTAATTAAAAATAAGCCTCCAGTTCCTCCAGAGGTAACAATAGATGACATTATAAATCATATAGATTACATTGTGAAATTAGTTGGAATAAATCACGTTGGAATTGGCTCCGATTTTGATGGAGGTGGTGGTGTTTCAGGACTTGAAGATGTTAGCCAACTGGGCAACATTACTTCACAATTGTTAAAACTAGGCTATTCTCAAAAAGATATTGAAAAATTATGGAGTGGTAATTTTATTAGGGTTTTTAGAGAGGTAGAGAAATTTGCAAAGAATATTGAGGAAAAATCAAAATCTTAAATTGTATTAGAATCTGTTTATATATAAATTACATTCAATATTAAATTAATTATCAGGAGACACAATGGAAGCCGTAACTGGATTATCAGTAGTAATAATAATAGCTGCAATATTTTTTCTTTTTCTGTTTACCTATTTTGTTCCGCTAGGTCTTTATATAACAGCATATTTTTCTGGTGTAAAACTTAAAATTTTTAGAGACCTTGTTGGAATGAGACTTAGAAAAGTTTCGCCAATGACAATTGTTAGAAGTCAAATTTCTGCTGCCAAAGCTGACATTGAGTTGGACACTTCATTTTTAGAAGCACATTATCTTGCTGGTGGAAATGTTACTAATGTTGTTAATGCATTAATTTCTGCAAATAAAGCAAATCTTGAACTTTCATTTGAAAAAGCTGCTGCAATTGATCTTGCTGGACGTAATGTTTTAGAAGCCGTGCAAATGTCGGTTCTTCCAAAAGTTATTGAAACACCAATGGTTTCTGCCGTTGCTAAGGATGGGATTCAGTTAAATACAATTGCAAGAATTACAGTTAGAGCAAACCTTGAAAGACTTGTTGGTGGTGCAAACGAATCTACTATTTTAGCTCGTGTAGGCGAAGGAATTGTTTCTACAATTGGTTCAAGTTTATCATACAAAAATGTTCTAGAAAACCCAGATAATATTTCAAAAGTTGTTCTAGCAAAAGGATTAGATTCTGGAACTGCGTTTGAGATACTTTCAATTGATATTGCTGATGTTGATGTTGGAACAAACATTGGTGCAGTTCTACAAACAGATCAAGCGGAAGCTGACTTAAAAGTTGCTCGGGCAAAGGCTGAAGAAAGACGTGCTGCTGCAATTGCACTAGAACAAGAGATGACTGCGGAAGTAGCAAAAATGCGTGCAAAAGTTGTTGAAGCAGAAGTTGAAATTCCTCTCGCGATGGCTGAAGCATTTCGCAAAGGTAATTTTGGTGTAATGGATTATTACAATCTCAAGAATGTTCAATCAGATACTGAAATGAGAAATTCAATTGCAAAACCAGATTCAGACAACAAAGATAATCAAGAGTAAACAATGGATAATATAGTTGATTATCTAGTAGCTGGATTTTTTATTATTAGTTTTTTGACTTCTATTTTCAAGAAGAAGAAAAAAACTGCTGAAACTGATTCAGGCAAAAAGACTCCAAATAGAGAAACTCAGCAAAGGCAATTTGTTGAGAAGAAGAAAACAAACAATCCTTTTGAAAGCTTTGTCAATTCTATTAATGAAGAATTGACAAAGGCAAAATCGGAAGCTTCTCGTTCTGAAGTTGATGAATATTATGAAAAAGCAATGCTAAATTCGGGAGAAGATAATGTAATAGATAAAAACATTTATCAGCAAAGAGATTACATTGAACCAGTACATGTTAAAAAATCGCAACAAATCAAATCGTACTCTGATTCTCTAAAGCAAAGCCAAGAAAAACACGAAAGTAAAAAAGCAAAAGATATAAGAAAGAGGTTACTGCAAGGAAATTCTATTAAAGATTTTATTGTAATAACTGAAATTTTAGGGAAGCCAAAAGCGTTACAAAAATAATGGCGAAAAAATATACATTAAAGAAATTAGTAAAAACGGGCAGTCTAGAACCATTTGTTGACGAAGCCCGTTTTTCTATTAATTACAAAGAAGAGTTGAACAAAACTCAGTTTGAAGCGGCATCTGCAATTAAAGGTTCATACCTAGTTATCGCCGGTGCTGGGACAGGGAAAACAAGAACACTTGTTTACAGGGTTTCCCGATTGATTGAAATGGGCTACGATCCAAAATCAATTTTACTTTTAACATTTACTCGCAAAGCTGCACGTGAAATGATGAACAGAGCTACTGAGTTGTTAGACAATAGATGTTCAAAAATAAACGGAGGGACATTTCACTCATTTGCCAATATGACTTTACGCAGATATGCCAAGGCAATTGGGCTAAATCCTAACTTTACAATATTAGACCAGGGTGATAGTGAAGATTTAATAAACTTAATCCGTGGAAAAATGGATGTAGCAAAACTTAAGAAACGTTTTCCAAACAAAAAAACAATTCTTAAAGTAATTAGCCTAAGTGTAAATACATCCCGCCCTGTCAACAATATTATTGCAGATGATTACCCACACTTTATTGAGCAAACAGATAAAGTGTTAGAAATAAAAATTAGATACGAAAAGTATAAAGAATCTAATTCCCTTTTAGACTACGACGATTTACTCCTTTATCTTTTGAAATTGCTTACTAGCAAAGGCGATGTGGCAAACCATTTTCTTTCAAGTATTAATTTCATTATGGTTGATGAATACCAAGACACAAACAAATTACAAGCTGATATTGTAAAAGCTCTTGCAACATTTAATAGTAACGTTATGGTTGTAGGGGATGATTCGCAATCAATTTATTCATTCCGTGGTGCTGATTTTAAGAATATAATGAATTTCCCAATTCTCTTTAAAGATACAAAACTTATTAAATTAGAAGAGAACTACAGAAGCACGAAAGAAATATTGAACCTTGCAAACTATCTATTAGAATTTGCTGTTGAGAAATACCCAAAAGAATTATTCACAAATATATCCGATGGCGAACTACCAGCAATTATATCTGCATCAAACGATAACATGCAATCTCGGTTCATAGTTGAACGTATTTTAGAATTACGTGAAGAGGGTTTGCCAATTGGCGATATTGCTGTACTCTTCCGTTCAGCATATCACTCATTTAATTTGGAAGTTGAACTGAACAAAGCATCAATTCCCTTTGTTAAAATTGGCGGACTTAAATTTATTGAAACTGCACATATAAAGGATGCACTAGCATTCGTCCGTATTGCAATGAACACAAAAGATTTAATTAGTTGGTATAGAATTCTTCTTCTGCACGAGGGCATTGGACCAAAGCGTGCTCAACTAATTATGGAAGAGATAGAAAAAATAAATTTTCAATCGTTTAACTTTGCAAATCTGAAAAGTGAGAAACTGTTCGCAAAAGTTATTCCTCTATTTAATTTGATTAATAGTTTGCAAAATGACCGAAACAAATTACCATACGATAAATTAGTTTTGATTTACACTTATTATGACTCAATATTTGAAGCTAAATATGACGATTTTAATAAACGCCGTAAAGACTTGGAGGCACTAAATAATATTGCAAGTAATTATGATAACACAACAACTTTTTTGGCAGATATGGTTTTAGAACCGCCAAGAGATTCGTCAAACAATATGGATGCAGAAGACAAAGACGATGAACAACTCATAATCTCAACCATACACTCGGCAAAAGGGCTAGAGTGGCACTCTGTTTTTATTATGCACGCAATTGATGGCTTCTTCCCTTCCTCCCAGTCTTTCGACAAACAGGCAACTATTGAAGAAGAACGTCGTTTAATGTATGTAGCCGTTACGCGGGCCAAGCGAAATCTTTTTATCTCTTATCCAACAAATGTTTTTGATAGATACAATGGATACACAATTGCAATGCCTTCCAGATTTATTGCAAACATTCCAGAGACTCTTGCCGATGAATGGATAATTGAAGAAGACAATTGATGTTAATACTAATCTACATATTGTTTACGGTTGCGTTGCTTCTTATAATTTTTGATTTATTTATATACTCAGCTCTCAATAAACTATTCAGATTTAAAGAAGTAAAAAAGAGTGATTTAAAAATTTCAATTATCATTGCTGCAAAAAATGAAGTTTCAAACATCCCAAATTTAATTTCGTCATTATTAAATCAGAACTATTCCAAAGAGAATTTTGAAGTTATTATTGTTGATGATAATTCAAGCGACAGCACTTTCAAAATTGCCCAAGAAGCAATAAAAGATTTTGATAATTTTAGAACAATTAAGGCAGAGAACAAATTATTTGATGGGAAAAGAGGTGCATTAGATATTGGAATTAAATTAGCAAAATATCCCCACATACTTATCACTGATACCGATTGCGAACCAGAAAAAGATTGGATAAACTCTTTTGCAAATGGATTTATAAATAAGAAAGATTTCCTTTTTGGAATTGCTCCATTCAAAGCTACTAAATCAACAACAAATTTAATTGCACGCTTTGAAAATTTGCGAGCTAATATAATTGTCTTTGCGTTTGCAAAACTTGGCATTCCATACTCTGCTTCAGCAAGGAGTTTTGGTTTCTCAAAAGATGCATTTTATAAAATTGATGGTTACGCAATCACAATAGAAACATTAAGCGGGGATGATGATTTGCTACTCCGCGAAGCAGTAAGAAACAATTTTAAAATTGGAATGATAACGAGCCCAAATACTTTTGTGTTTAGCAAAACAAAAGAAAAATATTCTGAATATGTAAATCAGAAATCAAGACATGCATCAACTTCGATTCACTATTCGCTAAAGGACCAGATACTACTAGGCTCTTGGCATTTACTAAATTTAATTGCACTTTTTTCAATTATCTTTTTGCCATATGGAACAGAGTTTATCTTTCCATTATTTATTAAGGTAGTGATTGATAT
>JAQICK010000167.1 GCA_027858595.1 Melioribacteraceae bacterium | reverse complement strand
TAGTTCCATACAAAATACTAACGGTGTAAGTTTCCACAACTTCATTAACTCCATCAAAAGAAAAAGAAAAATCAAGGCTTTTGATTTCATTAATTCCTTTTTGAATTTCCTTCTTTTCTTCATGTTTAAGAGTTTTCCAAAAATCAATCTCTGATTCCTTTATGAAAAGATTTTTAATTGAATGGATGATACTAGAGTTATCTGTCTCAATTATCATTTTCATAATTTCCATTTTTTCTGCTTGAATATTCATAACTATCTCTATTATTAAAGAGTTGTAATAATACTATTGTTAAACTTATTAAAATTTACAAAATATTATTCATCCAAATATTTATCTGTCATTAAATAATTTTTAACATAATCAGAAATTCCATTTTCGAGCGATGAAATCTCATTAGTGTATCCAGCTTTTTTAATTTTATCAATGTTGGCTTCAGTAAAATATTGATACTTTTCTTTTAAATGATTTGGCATATCAATAAACTCAATATTTACAGGTTTATTCATTGCATTAAAAACGGAGGTAACAAGATCAACCCAAGTTCTCGATTTTCCAGTTCCAACATTGAAAAGCCCATTTGTATTTTTATTTTTATAAAAATGCAAAGTCATGTCAACAGCATCTTTTACATAAATAAAATCACGCTTTTGTTCACCATCTTTGTAGCCATCTTTGTATGATTTAAAAAGTTTCACGGAATCGCTCTCCATTATTTGTCCAAAAGACTTATGCACAACGCTACGCATATCATCTTTATGAAATTCATTTGGTCCGTAAACATTAAAATATTTTAATCCAACAACCTCTTCGTTGTAACCAGTTTTGTGAAGCCACAAATCAAGGAGGTGTTTGGAATAGCCATACATATTAAGAGGACGGAGTTTGTTTAGCTCTTGTTCGTCATCCAAATAACCCATTGAGCCATCGCCATAAGTTGCAGCAGAGGATGCATAAATAAATCGTGCACGGTGGGTGATAGAAAACTTAGCAAGGTCTTGTGAATATTGATAATTGTTTTGAAGTAGATAATCGGCATCTTTCTCAGTAGTAGATGAACAAGCTCCAAGATGAAAAATTGTGTCAATTTCAAATGGAACAGCATCGCTAATTACTAATTCTATAAACTCATAAGGGCTATATATATCAATGAATCTTAGCCCAGTTAAGTTTTTCCATTTCTCATCTGTTCCTAATTCATCAACAATAATTATTTCTTCTTCGCCCATTTGGTTTAGTTTCCAAACCAACGCACTTCCAATAAAACCTGCACCACCAGTTACAATTATCATTTCTGCTCCTAACTATTCTTAAAACCAATTGAAACAAATTTAGGTATATTTGCATTTAGCTTCAAAGAAATATTAAATCTAGGGAAAAGTATGAATAGAATTGTTGAAATAAAAGAAATACTCAGTGAAAGAATTTTAGTTTTAGATGGTGCGATGGGTACTATGATACAAAGGCACAAGCTAACTGAGGAAGATTACAAGGGCGAAAGGTTTAAGAATCACTCCACAGACACAGATTTAAAGGGAAATAACGATTTACTTTCTTTAACTCAACCAGAAATTATTTTGGATATCCATCGTGAATATTTAAAAGTTGGTGCTGATATTATTGAAACCAATACTTTTAATGGAACATCTATTTCACAAGCTGATTACAAAATGGAAGAGTTTGTTTATGAGATTAATTTTGAATCAGCTAAGTTAGCAAAAATAGCTGCGGAAGAATTTACAAAAGCCAATCCCGAGAAACCACGTTTCGTTGCCGGCTCAATGGGACCAACAAATAAAACACTTTCTCTTTCTCCTGATGTAAATGATCCTGGATATAGAGCTGTTACTTTTGATGAAGTTAAAGAAAGTTTTAAAGAGCAAGCAAGAGGATTGATAGAAGGTGGCGTGGATATTTTGTTAGTTGAAACTGTCTTTGATACACTTGTGGCCAAAGCTGCATTGGTCGGAATTGAAGAATTATTTGAAGAGTTAAACTGTACACTTCCAATAATGATTTCGGGTACAATTGTTGACCAGAGTGGTAGAACACTTTCCGGACAAACAACAGAAGCATTTTATATTTCCATTGCTAACACAAAAAATCTTTTAAGTATTGGCTTAAACTGCTCACTTGGTCCACAACAAATGCGTCCTCACATTGAGGAGCTTTCACGAATTTCAGATTGCTATGTTTCTCTTTATCCCAATGCTGGCTTGCCAAATGAGTTTGGTGGCTATGATGAAACGCCAGAGGACATGAAATATATTCTAAATGATTATGCAAAGGATGGATTCTTTAACATAGTTGGAGGGTGCTGTGGAACAACGCCAGATCATATAAAAGCATTTGTAGAAATGGTTAAAACAGTAAAGCCTCGAATACCACAGAAGGTAGAAAAATATCTTCGTCTTAGTGGAATGGAACCAATAATTATTAAGGATGATTCAATATTTGCTAATGTTGGAGAACGCACTAATGTAGCCGGTTCTCGTATGTTTGCACGATTAATAAAAGAAGAAAAATTTGAAGAAGCATTGGTTGTTGCACGACATCAAGTTGAAGGTGGAGCTCAAATAATTGATGTAAACATGGATGACGCAATGCTGGATGCAGAAGAATCCATGACAAAATTTTTAAATATGCTTTCCTCCGATCCTGATATTGCAAAGCTTCCAATTATGATTGATTCATCCAAGTGGACAGTAATTGAAGCTGGACTCAAGTGTTTGCAAGGAAAGGGAGTTGTAAACTCTATAAGTATGAAAGAAGGAGTAGAAGATTTTAAAGCACATGCTAAAACAATAATGGAATATGGAGCTGCCGCAATTATAATGGCTTTTGATGAGCAAGGACAAGCAGATTCCTACGAACGAAAAATAAATATATGTGAAAGAGCTTATAAAATATTAGTTGAAGAAGTAGGCTTCCCGGCAGAGGATATAATATTTGATCCTAATATATTTGCAGTTGCTACTGGAATAGAAGAACACAATTCTTATGCACTCGATTATATAAACGCAACGAAATGGATTAAACAAAATTTACCTTACGCCAAAATTTCTGGTGGCGTTAGTAATCTATCCTTCTCATTTAGAGGTAATAACAGAATTAGGGAAGCAATGCATTCCGCTTTCCTTTTCCATGCTGTAAAAGCTGGAATGGATATGGGTATTGTTAATGCTGGTCAATTAGAAATCTATCAAGATATTCCAGAAGAATTATTGGAGCGAGTTGAAGATGTAATTCTTAACAGAAGAGAAGATGCAACTGAGCGACTAATTGAAATTGCTGAAAGTGTAAGGGGTGAAATTAAGGATGAAACCAAAGTGCTTGAGTGGCGTAACAATACTGTTGAAGAACGGCTAAAACATGCACTAATAAGAGGTGTTACAGAATTCATAGAAGAAGATGCAGAGGAAGCACGAATACAATACGGCTCTCCGATTAAAGTAATTGAAGAACCTCTTATGAATGGAATGAACGTTGTCGGAGATTTATTTGGTGATGGAAAAATGTTTTTGCCACAAGTTGTAAAAAGTGCACGTGTTATGAAAAAGGCAGTTGCATACTTACTTCCTTATATAGAAGAAGAAAAATTAATTTCTGGTAATACCGAAAAAGCAGGAAAAATATTACTCGCAACAGTTAAGGGTGATGTTCACGATATAGGAAAAAATATTGTTGGAGTAATTTTAGGATGCAATAATTATGAAATAATAGATCTTGGAGTTATGGTTCCGGCAAACAAAATAATCCAAGCCGCAATTGATAACAATGTTGATGCAATTGGATTAAGTGGGTTAATCACCCCATCATTAGAAGAGATGGTGCATGTTGCTTCTGAGATGGAAAGATTAAATATAAAACTACCACTTTTAATTGGAGGAGCAACAACATCTAAAGCCCATACGGCATTGAAGATAGCACCAAAGTATTCTGGAACAACGGTTTACGTAATTGATGCCTCTCGTAGTGTACAAATAACAAGTCGCTTGTTAAATAAATCTACGAAGGAAAGTTTCAGTAACGAAATTGCTGAAGAATATGTAAAGCTCAGAGAAGAATATGCTAAGCGAACTGAAAAGAAAGAGTATATCTCAATTGAACAAGCTCGTAGAAACAAACTCCAAATTAATTGGAATGATCAAAAAATAGTTGCACCTCAAAAAATGGGTGTAACAGTATTTGAAAGTTATCCACTGGATGAATTAGTTGAGTTTATTGACTGGACTCCATTTTTTAGAACATGGGAATTAAAAGGAAAGTATCCTGAAATATTGACAGATAAGAAATATGGAATAGAAGCATCTAAATTATTTAGCGATGCAAAAACTCTACTTGATAAAATTGTTAACACAAAAAGTATTACTGCTAATGGAGTTGCTGGCTTATTTCCAGCAAATGCAGTTGGAGATGATATAGAAATATATTCTGATGAAGCTCGATCAGAAATTAATAAAAAACTCTTTTCAATTCGTCAGCAAAATAAAAAGTCATCTAATTCAAATAATATTGCACTCTCAGATTTTGTTGCTCCAAAAGAAAGTGGAGTAAGTGATTACGTCGGTTTGTTTGCGGTAACAACTGGAGTTGGGATTGAGAAAATGATTGAAAAATATCAGTCGGAGAGTGATGATTACAATGTGATAATGGTGAAAGCTCTTGCCGATAGATTAGCAGAGGCATTTGCTGAATTATTACATAAGAAAATTAGAACAGAATTATGGGGATATTCACCCGATGAAACTCTCTCAAATGTTGAAGTTCTTGAAGAAAAATATAATGGAATTAGACCAGCACCTGGTTATCCTGCTCAACCTGACCATACTGAAAAATTAACAATTTTTGAATTGCTTGATGTTGAGAAAAACTGTGGAATTCAATTAACTGAGAATTTAGCAATGTATCCTACTGCATCGGTCAGTGGATTATATTTTGCCAACCCTGAAGCAAAATACTTTTCCGTTGGGAAAATATCAATTGACCAAGTGGAAGATTATGCTTACAGAAAGGGTTTGAGCCTTGAAGAAACTGAAAAATGGTTGGGACCAAATCTAAATTATTAGGTGTAAAAGTGAAATCTAAAATTATAGTCATTCTCTTATTTATTACTATCTCCTTTAATATTTTTGCCCAAGTAAAATCCTTTGAGGAACTTTATTCTAAACAAGATTTCATGATCGAAATGCGAGATGGTGTGAAATTATATACTGTTGTTTACTCTCCAATTGATATTTCTGAAATCTATCCTATTTTGATGACAAGAACTCCCTATAGTTCTCGGCCATATGAAAAGGATAATTATAGGAACTTTCCAGATCATTTAGTAAACGAAAAATTCATTTTCGTTTATCAGGATGTGCGCGGAAAATTTATGTCGGAAGGTGAATTTGTTGATATGCGTCCGTACATTCCTAATAAAACTGGTAAGCAATTTGATGAATCCTCTGACACCTATGATACAATAGAGTGGTTAGTAAATAACATTTCCAATAATAATGGTAATGTTGGAATTTATGGAATATCCTATCCAGGGTTTTATGCGGCTATGTCTTTAAATGATTCGCATTCTGCCTTAAAAGCTGTATCTCCACAGGCTCCAATTGCTGATTGGTTTATTGGTGACGATATGCACCACAACGGAGCATTTACTCTTTCACTTTCTTATGTCTTCTTTTCATCTTTTGGAGTTGAGAGACCAGAACCGACTACTTCGTGGAGTATGCGAATAGTTGATTTAACTGGAGATTCTTATAACTACTTCTTAAATATCGGTTCTATTAAAAATGTAAATAAAGATTATTTTTTTAATGCAATTTCTTTTTGGAATGATTTTGTACAACATGGGACTTATGACAATTTTTGGAAATCAAGAAACACTTTAAATCATTTCCATAACGTTAAACCTGCTGTTATGACAGTTGGTGGATGGTATGACGGAGAGGATTTGTACGGAGCTTTGAATACATACCAAACAATTGAGCGAAAGAATCCAAATGCTTCTAATATTTTAGTTGTTGGACCTTGGCCTCATGGAGGTTGGGCAAGAAGTGATGGGAATAGTTTTGGAGATTTAAATTTTGATTCAAACACTAGTGAATATTATCAAAACAATTTAGAGCTGAAGTTCTTTCAAAAACATTTAAAAGAAAAAGAAGGAATAGAACTTCCTGAAATCTCTGTTTTTGAAACGGAGACAAATAAATGGAATACTTTCGAGCAATGGCCTCCTAAAAATTCAAAGTTAGTAGATTATTATTTGGGTGACAGCTTAATGTTATTGACTAAAAAAGAAAGCAGTAAAAATTCTTACTCACAATATATTAGCAACCCCGAAAATCCAGTTCCATATACTGCTAAGTTTCATAAAACGAGAACAATGTACAATAAAACTTACATGGTAGAAGATCAAAGATTTGCTTCTTCGCGATCAGATGTAATTTCCTTTGAAGGTGAAAATTTGGAAGATAATTTAACTTTGGCTGGTCCAATAGAAGTTGAACTTTATGTTTCAACATCTGGTACAGATTCAGATTGGATTGTTAAACTTATTGATGTCTATCCAAATGATGATAATTCAACTAATTCAGATATAACAGCAATGGCAAATTATCAAATGTTGGTTAGAGGGGAAATAATGAGAGGAAAGTTTAGAAATAGTCTTGAAAAACCTGAACCGTTTATTCCAAATGAAGTTACAAAAGTTAAATTTACATTAAACGATGCACACCATACATTTTTGGAAGGGCATAAAATTATGGTGCAAATCCAAAGTAGCTGGTTTCCATTATTTGATAGAAATCCTCAAACATTCTGTGATATATATAATGCAGATGAGAAGGATTTTAAGAAAGCAACTCAAAGAATTTACCATTCTAAAGAATATCCATCTAGAATTGTATTGAGAGTTTTAGAGTAGTTAAAATAAAAGAGCATTGTTGCCGTCATAAATAGAACTCTGCCAAATTAACTAATTTAACAATTCATCTATTGTTAGTAGATTCGTAGAAGACTCTTTTTCTCTACTTTCATATTTGGTGATTATTGTAGAATCCAGGGCATTTTCATACAATTCTGAAAGAGATTTTTTTATTAAGGTTGATGTATCACAATTGTAAAATTCTTTTAAATATTGTAAAACTTTTTCTTCTTCTTTGTTTAATCTGATTGATTTTACAGCCATAATTTATAAACATCCTTTCTGTGTCCAATATAAATAACAATTATATTTTTATCATCTAAATAGAAAATAGCTCTGTAGGTTCCTTTTCGAAGACGATAATACTTTCTTTCGAAATTCCCTTTGATTCTTTTTATATCGAAAAGTGAAAAATCTTCAGTTAACTCAAGTGATATAAAAGCATTATGAAATTGTTGAATGATAGTTTTAGGTATTTCATGTTTTTTTATTTTCTTTTTTATGCTATCATCGTATAAAACCATGTTTACAATGTATTACATATTTGTTGTTTTGTCAAGCCAAAAAAAAAGGCTAACAAACATTTTCAGTTTGTTAGCCAATAAACTAAATAACTAGTTAAAAATTATTCGCTGAAGTAGACAGTATCAATCTGGTTAGCTGAAAATACCATTGTGACCTCAATTGGTGTTTTACCATCAGACTCAGTTTCAGTACCGGTTGCTACTAAAGTAACATTTGTAGCAGTTACAGTTCCAAAATCAAGAATAGCACCCATATTTGCTGTTTCTCTCAAAGAGACAGGGGCTGTCCATCCTAAAAATGAATTTCCACCACCACCCATTGCAGTTGGTTTTCTGTAGTATTGTTGTGCCATAGAACCTATTGTTTGTAAATCAGCTACAAGTGCACTTTTGTTTGCTTCTAAACTGCTTGCAGTAAATACGTTAATACCTACAACTACAGCAATACCTACTATAATAACACCAAGTACGATTAGTAATAATTGTTGTTGACCCATTTTGTTTCTCCTTGTTTGTTAAAGAATGTTATTTATGTTTAGTTTATTATTTCTACGTTAAAATCATTTGGTAAAACTGTTATTTTCACTTCCACTGAGTCGCTACCTTGTACAACTTCGTTTCCTGTACCTATGATGATAACATCTTGTTCAGAAACAGTAGCAGAAAAGGTTCCATCTGCATTTGTAGCTAACTTTGATGAAATTTCCCATCCAGTAAACTTTTGTGAACCACCTCCCATTGATGTAGGAGTTTTGTAATATTTCTGTGCTTCACTTGCAAGATGTATAAGATCATTTGTTAAATTATTTCTTTTAGCATCAATAGCATGTGCTGTGAACATATTGATGCCTACAACTATTGCTACACCGACAATAATAATGCCAAGTATAATAAGTAATAATTGCTGTTGTCCCATTTTTTTCCTTTGGGTTAATAAATGTTATTTTGTTCCGTTCAAGTATAATGCCACATATGACATTAGAAAATAGGGCTAAGTTCTAAGTAATTCAGCATTATTTAATTGTAATGTTATCAATAGATAATCTAAAAAAAGAATTTGTCATTTCGAACCCTTTTCTTCGGTGAGCTTACGGTTCTCAATCGCTACAAAACAAGCTCATTTCGAAATGACATTGAAAATATACTGAGCAAATAAAATAGAATTATTTGCTGGCATTATTAGAACTTAGCCGAAAATAGTAGTTTATAATCGTAATACAAACTACACTATAATCAGAGTTCTTATGCTGAAAATTACTTATTTAAATAATTTTCCTACTTTTGAAGAGACCAACAGTTTCTTTTTTAGAATTGAATTTCTATCAAGAATACTAAGTTAAAGAGATAGTTTTTAGAAACCATGAAAAAAATACAAGTAATATTTACATGTTGAATTTATAAAGACGTAATAGTTACATGTAATAATTACGTGGTCAGTAAAAGTTACTTGATTTTTTGTTTTTTTGAAGGGAAGGAAATGTTTTTCGTCACCAAATTCTGCAAATAGAATTTGGTGACGATTAAAAGCTTATACTATCTGATTTTTATAAAAAGTTCTTTCAATTGTGCTTCGTCCACGTCAGATGGTGAGTGATCCATTAATGAAGCAGCACTACTCGTTTTAGGAAAAGCTATTACTTCACGGATTGAATTCTCGTTTGCGAAAAGCATTGCAAGTCTGTCAAATCCAAAAGCAATTCCACCATGAGGTGGAGCACCATATTTAAATGCATTCATTAAGAATCCAAATTTTGTATCGGCTTCTTCTTTTGAAATTCCCAAAGCATCAAACATTTTGGATTGAAGATCAGCACTATGAATTCTTATTGAACCACCAGCAATTTCATTACCATTTAATACCAAGTCATAAGCACGAGCATTTACATCACCAGGATTTGTATCTAATTTATCTACTTCGTTTAAATTAGGAGAAGTAAATGGATGGTGCATAGCATAAAATCGCTTTGTGTCTTCATCCCACTCAAGAAGAGGAAAGTTAGTAACCCATAAAAGTGCTGGTTTAGCATCTGGTTTTATTAAATCCAATCTTTTTGCCATTTCAAGACGTAATGAGCCCATAATAGAAAGAGATTGCGTTTTAGATCCTGAAATAATAAATAATAAATCACCAGGTTTTGCACCCAAAGTATCTATAATTCCTTGCTTTTCTTCATCCGACATAAATTTTGCCACTGGAGCTTCAAGACCATCTTCTTTTACGCGCATCCAAATTAAACCGCCAGCACCAAGTTGTTTTACATAATTTGTAAGTACATCAAGCTGGTTTCGTGTATAATCTCCACAACCTTCTGCAAGTAACCCAGTAATAATTCCATTATTTGCGAGAGCATCCTTAAAAACCTTAAATTCAGCATCTTTAAAAACTTCGTTTAATGTAGTCATTTCTAAATCAAAACGTAAATCTGGCTTGTCACTTCCATATCTCTCCATTGCTTCGTGAAAGTCTAAGCGCTTAATAGGTGTTTCCAATTCATAGTTTTTTGTCTCTTTAAACAATTTAACCATTAAACCTTCAACCATCGAGAAAATATCCTCTTGATCAACAAATGACATTTCAATATCAATTTGAGTAAATTCTGGTTGACGGTCAGCCCGTAAATCCTCATCTCTAAAACACTTAACTATTTGAAAATATTTATCAAAACCTGAAACCATTAAAAGTTGTTTATATGTTTGAGGCGATTGAGGCAAAGCATAAAATTTTCCACGATGGATTCTACTTGGAACCAAGAAATCTCTTGCACCTTCTGGGGTAGATTTCATTAAATAAGGAGTTTCAATTTCAAGAAACTCATTATCATTAAAGTAATTACGAACGGAGTTATACATTTTAGACCGCATTAAAAGATTTTTTTGCATCTTTTCACCACGTAAATCGAGATAACGATATTCCAATCTAATATCTTCATTTACATCGCCACTTTTTTGGATAGGGAACGGCGGAGTTTTTGCTTCGTTTAAAAGTATAACTTTATCAACCATTACATCAACCATTCCTGTTGGAAGATTCGCGTTTGTGGTATCACCTGGACGTTTTCGGACAGTTCCTTCAATTGCAACTACGTATTCTGACCGTAATTTTGAACCTTCTTTATGCGTTTCGGAATTATAATTGGGTTCAAATACAACTTGAGTAATTCCATATCTATCTCTCAAATCGATAAATATAACTCCACCTAAATCGCGGCGAGTGTCAACCCACCCATTTAAGACTATCTTTTCACCTATGTTTTCTTCTCTTAATTCACCACAAGTGTGAGTTCTTCTGTTAAATTTCATTGCTAATCCTAGACTTAATTCTTTGAATTTATTACAATTTTGTAAGTAACTTCAAAAATATTCTTACATATTATAAAAATTTTGACCACAAAAATAGCAAAATCGTATTCCTATTCAAAGTGTTATTAAATTACAAACCTAGATTATGAATATATATTACCCTATTTGTCTGTTTTATCTAGAACTACTGTATGAATATTCAATTATTCAACTAAAGTATGTGGAACTAAGCATCAGCATTTTATGTGTATATTCTTTCATAAAATTGAAATTCTCTGTAATGGTCATACTAACCTTTGGAAGCAATGCTGTAAACTTAATGAAATATTATTGTTGAGCATCATTCCCGAATGCTTTTATCGGAAATCTTTTGGATTAAAAAGTCCGTTTAAAAATATCATGGGAAGAAAAAGAGATTAAGTGATCAGCATTGTTTTGGTAGAACGGCTAAGTTCTATGTATTTCAGCAATAATCATTTAGTTAAAAACAGCAAAAATTCCAGCAATCTTATTTTGTTACT
>JAQICK010000121.1 GCA_027858595.1 Melioribacteraceae bacterium | reverse complement strand
GCCTTGAATTATTCCAAGCAAAACGGCTTCTAAAAATGTCATCTATTTTTCCTATAATTATATTCAAAAGAAATACGATATTCCCAAATTTACACTAACCGAAAAGGAATTGAGATTAGTATTATCGTGAAATTCGATATTGTCGTGTGATGGAGTTCCTGGAAAATCTGTTCGCAATGTGCTACCAATATTGGCGTAAACATTATCACTGAGTTTAGTATGCCCTTGAACTCTAGCTAATAGTCCAAATCCAAAAGCATCAAGGTTTTCATCTACATATATATTTTCAGTCAAATTAACAATTCTGAGTCCAGCACCAGCACCAAATTTAAACTTATATCCTTCCCCACTAATTACATAATATGCGAGGATAGATGGTTTGTGGTGTGCATAGCTCAAAGTATAATTTCCAGCATAAGTAGAGCTAAAATCAAAAAGAGTGTAAACATACTCAAGACCCAATTGGTACTTATCTGAAATAGAATAATCAACTTCCCCGTAAAATTCGGCAGTTGAGGAAAAAGCTGGGATTTCGTCACCCGGGGTTCGCAAATCTACATAATCAATTAACGAAGGAGCATAAACAAAACTGATACCCATTCCACCAACTATATCAACTTGAGCATTTATCGATTTCGATGCAAAGATAAAAAGGATAATCATAAAAACATTTTTCATCATTCTGTTTTGTCTCCTTTAATAACGCTATAAAAGTTTTCTTTTTTCAATCCCATTTTTTCACGTTTATTATTTATATAGCCCATAAATAGAAACATGGAAAGAATAAAAATTAAGATTGAAACCGTGTGTGTCAACAATACGTAAGCCGAAGCAGCTTCGTTGGTAAATGAAAATAATGTTACCAAAACTGAAATTCCAATAAAATGATATGTGCCTGCACCACCAGGAGTTGGAATTATAATTCCAAAAGCACTTATTGTCATTACAATCCAAGCCATATTGTAATTAATATCAAAATCATTTTGGAGGTTTAGAACAAAGAATCCAAGCTCCGCAGTAAGTCCGTAATTGAGCATAATCAAAATAGAATATGATATAACCCAGATATAGCTTGATGTTCCTTTTATCGTTGAAAATCCATCGATTAGCATTTCAAAAACATATGCAATTTTATTAGCAATTCTTTCTGAGAATTTGCTTACAACATTAATAATAAGTGAATAGAATTTTTCTTTGAATTTTACCAAAAGGACTAAAATAACAATTATTGCAAAAATTCCTGCAAAGCCAAAAACTACAGTTGTTTTTAACCAAGTTAGTTCTGAATATAAATCGCCTTGGTAGATTAGAACCGTGATCAGAACAGAGATTCCTAGAGCAAGAATATCAATTACTCTTTCAACTACAATTGTTCCTAGCACCACGGAGCGTGAAATGTTTTCCCATTTGCCGGCAAAAAAACCACGGTATAACTCACCAAGTCTGGGAATAACACTGTTCAAACCATATCCAATCATAGTAGCACCAAATAGATTAAGCACAGAGGAGTTTTGTTTGGTTGAATTGAGCATAACTTTCCAACGAAGTGCACGGAAAAAATGGGAAAGAAAAAAGGAGAGAATAAAAACGACGAACCAACTAATTGAAAGTTTAGAAATAATTTGAAAAACTTTTTGAAAATCTACCTTGTGAAAAGCAAGATAGAGAAAGAGAATCATAAGTAATATTGGTATTGTATAGCCAATATATTTTTTAAGCGAGATCTTTTTTTTACTATCTGAGGTCAATTACTTCTACCTCATCTGTTGGAAGATACTTAAAAATTATATCATCAATTTTTTGATTTATTTCTGTAGAAAACAATTGAAAAGTATATTTAATATTATTAAAATCAATTATTTCAATTTTTGTTAGAAGAAAATTACTGTTTATTGTTAAATAAGCTTCTTTAAAACTCACATCCAAATCATTAGGAACTGCCTTAATAATAAAACTGTTTTCTTCGCTACTTTTTAAAGATAAACTACACTTTTCTGGGTATGAATAAATAATTTCATTTAATGAAAATGTGATATTGTTATTATCAAAGGTAGAGATAACAACTTTGTTTTGAGTTTTATCAAAATTCCAGATTGATTCTCCATCAGAGATTATGCTTCTTTTTGGTAAAAGAATTGAAAAACTATTTTCTTTTTTATAATAAAACTCTCCCTCAAAATGAATAGACTTCTGGCTTTGAGTAGAGTTAATGGTCTGACTGAAATCTGCTTTTAAATTTTCAATAGTTGCAAATTTATCTTGCAATTTTTTTATTACTTCGTCTCCATTTTGTGCGTACAAGGATAAAGGAAATACAATAAATATTAGTAGCATTAAAATCATTTAGATTGACCTTATTATTGTATGAAGTTGTTCCTCACTATCGCAAATTACTTCGCGTGCCTTGCTTCCGTCGGATGGTCCAACAATGCCAGCTTCTTCAAGTTGATCCATAACTCGTGCTGCTCTTGAGTATCCTAGCTTTAATTTACGTTGCAACAACGATACAGAACCTTGCTGATGTCTAATTACAACAAGCCCAGCCTCTTCAAACATAGGATCTAGATCAGAAAGGAAGTTTGCATCTGGGTCATTTCTCTTTTCCATCAATGATGGCAAGAAGTAACGTTTTGTATATCCAGTCTGAACATAAATTGCATTAGTAACTCTTTCAACTTCTTCAGTAGAGATAAAAGCATTTTGGATACGAACAGGTTTTGGCATTCCACCAGGTAGGAATAACATATCGCCGCGTCCAAGTAATTGTTCTGCACCATTCATATCAAGGATTGTGCGTGAATCAACTTTTGTTGCTACTTGATAGGCAATACGTGCCGGGAAGTTCGCCTTGATAACACCGGTAATTACATTTACAGATGGTCGTTGAGTTGCAACCACTAAGTGAATACCTACAGCACGAGCAAGCTGTGCAATACGAGCAATTGGTTCTTCAACTTCTTTTCCAGAAGTCATCATTAGATCAGCTAACTCATCGATAACTACAACTATATATGGCAATTTATAATGCTTTATTTTTTCCGTATCTGTCGGACGAGTTTTAGGGTTTTCAACTTTTAAATTATAATCAATAAGATTACGAACACCCGCTTTAGCAAGTTTATCGTAACGTTTCTCCATTTCAAACTCTACCGACTTCAATGCTAGCAATGCGTTTGATGGCATTGTAATAATTTCTTCATCCAAATCTGGTGAGATTGCTAGAAAATGCTTGTTTAATTTTCCGTAAAAAGAGAGTTCAATTTTTTTAGGATCAATTATAACAAACTTTACATCTGAAGGATGTTTAGCATAGAGTAAGCTAGTAATTATCATATTAATACCAACACTCTTTCCAGAACCAGTTGCACCGGCTACTAAAAGATGTGGCATTGTTGCTAAATCGGTAATATAAGTATCACCAATAATAGTTTTGCCAAGTGCAATTGGCAGTGCTGCTTTTGAATTTTTTAATCCAGAAATAACTGAACGAGCTCTTACTATTACAGATTTATCGTTTGGAATTTCAACACCAATTGCACTCTTACCAGGAATAGGAGCAATGATACGAATTCCGCGTGCTGCAAGGGCTAGAGCTATATCGTGTTCGAGACTTACAATACGACTAATTTTTACGCCTGGTGCTGGAACCATTTCATACTGTGTTACAACAGGGCCAGGAGTTACGGAAATATCTTCAATTTTAATATCAAATAGAAGAAGTTTTTCTTTCAACAATTCAGCTTTATGCTTTAACTCAACTTCGGAAACTTTCAGTTCCTCTTCTTCTGGTATATCTAAAAGAGTTAAACTCGGAGGAATAAATTTAATTTTTTCTTCCCAAGGATCAGGTGTATCTTCTTCATCCTTTGCAATTATCGTAGGAGTTGATGTGCCTTTTTTAGGTAAAAGATCTTTACTAATTTGAGGTTCAAGTGGTTCAAAAGCTGGATCTAGCTTTTCGGCTATTTCTTTTTCTGCCATATGAACAATTCTTATTTTAGTTT
>JAQICK010000344.1 GCA_027858595.1 Melioribacteraceae bacterium | reverse complement strand
TTGTCTGGCAATATAAATTCTAATCTTCTATTAGAAGATAAAGATGAAATTCAGATATTTAGCCATGAAAAATATTTTCCTACTAAAAGCGTTGAAATTGCAGGCCAGATTATATCTCCTGGAACTTATACACGCCGTGAAAATATGACACTAAAAGATTTGATTACACTTGCTGGTGGATTTACATACTATGCCGATCTAAATACAATTGAAGTCTCCCAACTAGATACCACTCAAATTGAAACTTACTATAATACATTTACAATTAAAACAAACCCAGATTATTGGAATTCTGAAATCACTGATGATTATCTTCTTCAAGATTATGACAAAATTTCAATTAAACGTAACCCTAAAATACAAAACAAAGCTTTTGTTAGCGTTACTGGCGAAGTTAAATATCCAGGAAGTTATGCAATATTAAAAGAAGGTGATAGAATTTCAGATTACATTGAAAGATCTGGTGGTTTATTAAATACAGCATATATTGATGGAATGTTTATTAACAGAACAAATAAATATCAGGTTAGTTTTGATGAAGGATATAAAAGAATGGCGGATTCATTATCGTTATTTAAAGGTCTCAGCGTTGATGGAACTATTATTTCCAAAAGATTTTTATCTCAATTTTCTAATATGATTCCTATTGAATGGGGTTTAATTAGAAGTGGTGATAATGGTTACAATTATGAATTACAACCCGGAGATCAAATTGTTATTCCCGAAAATAAAAATGTAGTTAACGTAATGGGCGAAGTAGGAATACAATCCATCATTCCTTATAGAGAAGGGGCTGATTTAGATTATTATATTCGTCAAGCTGGTGGATATACATCAAACTCCATTGATGGTGAAGAGATTGTAATGCTACCCAATGGAAAAAAATGGGAGAGTGGTGGTTGGTTCACCTCTGATGATGAAATTCTCTCTGGTTCAAAAATATTTGTGCCTATGGAAATTCAAGTTCCAACAGATCCTTGGAAATCTATTATGAGAACAACATCTATTATTTCTTCTACTGCAGTTTTGGTACTGACTTATGTGACTTTAACGAAGTAAGGGTTAAAGGCTGGAAGAATGGAAAAAGGAAGAGTGGAAAGTTCAAAGTGAAGAGCAAAGAGAAGATGCGAAAATCGTGAATTGAAAGGCGGGAGTTAAAGACAAAGAATAGCACACTTCGGCAAGCTCAGTGCAAGTGCGGCTTGAACGAATTAAACGAATAGGAACGGTCAGAAATATCCCCTCTTGAGAGGGGAAGATGCTTTAGCATCAGGGGTGTGTTCTTTTGCTCAAGTTGACAGCATTGGTCTCCGAGATAGTGTCTCACAGACCTTCGGACCTACAGAAGCGGTTTCTCTTTAATCTATCTTGAACCCTCTGTGGCTCTCTCGTTTTTTCTCTGAGTAACTCTGTGGTATAGCTTTTTCTTTGACTTATAAAATAAAAGAGAAAAGAATTAAGAACCGTAATAAGTGATGAGTAGAGAAGATGCGAAAATCGTGAATTGAAAGTCGGGAGAAATCCCAGTGGAATAGAAGAAGCAAGTGCATTCCACGGGACAGGAAGCCCTGTGAAATAGAAAAACAAAATCATTTCACTGGGCAGGCATAGCACGTGGATCCGCCAAACAAGACGGCGGACAGGTTGAACGGTTTGTTTGAAAGTAATTTTCAAAATTTGGATAGGTTTATAGGTATTTGAAAATAATCCTTTGTGTTCTTAGTGCCTTAGTGGTTAGTCTTTTGTCTTGCAAGGCATAGCACACTTCGACTCCGCTCAGTGCAAGTGCGGATTAAGAAAAATAATTTGAATTATATTAAAAAAGTGAAAACATTTTATGGAAAATGAAAACAACATTGTTGAAGAAGAACAATCTTTTGAAGATACAATAAAAAAGCTTAAACCTTACTTTAACAAGGTAAAAATTAATTTCAAAAAATTAGTTATTATTAATTTTGCCGTTGCGGTAATTGCTGTAATTCTACTTCTCGTCTTTGGAAAACCATACTTTACAAGTAGTGTTATAATTTTGCCAGATTATGGAAATTCATCAATGATGGGTAGTCTATCGGGATTAGCTGCAATGGCTGGGGTGAGTGTTGGCGATGCCGCTCCTACAGAAATTTATGAAAAACTGCTAATGAGCGAATCTGTTATTAAAGATATTGTAATGCAAAAATACGCTACCGAGGAATATGAAGATAGCATAAACCTAATAGATTATTTTGAAATTGAGGCAAATGAAGATTTATCTTTGGAATTGCAGAAAAGAGCCCAATTTCTTGCAATGATGTCTAGCTTAACAAAGGGGAGAATAAAAACAGAAGTTGATAGAATGACTAAAGTTCTTACTATTTCCGTTACAATGCCAGAAGCTAAACTTTCTGCCGATGTAACAAACAGATTAGTTAGTGCATTGGATAATTATGTAACAATAGATAGACAATCAACAGCGAGAGAGCAGTCTCAATATTTAAATAAAAGATTATCCAATGTAAAAGACACACTTAACACGTTTGAAAATGACTTGCTAGTATTTACAGAGAACAACAGAACGATAGGGACATCACCCCGTTTAATTTTAGAGCAAGCAAGAATAAAAAGAAAAATTGAAATTACCCAAGAGATTTTTCTTAGTTTAACAACCCAATATGAAATTACAAAATTGGAAGAGGTAAAAGATACTCCAGTTCTAAATATAATGGAGAGAGCTGAACAGCCAATGAAAAAAGCTGGTCCTAAAAGGTTAACTATTCTTATTATTATTTTATTCTTTTCTGGTACTATTTCTCTTATCTATTTCTTGTTTATTGAGAGAATAAGGGAATACTGGGAGATGGTTAAGAATTAAGGGCAAAGAAAACCGCTGAGCCACAAGGACGCTAAGGAAGTAGGAAGAATAGCACACTTCGATCTTTCGACAAGCTCAAGAACCACTCCGCTCAGTGTAAACGGATAAAAAAGTTCAGCAATTAAAAACTTAAGGCTGTCATTGCGAGGAGTCTGATCTTTTCCAGACGACGTGGCAATCTACCGCAGATTACTTCGTCATCAAAAAAACTGATTCCTCGTAATGACACAATAAAATAATACGATTAGAGTTATGAGTTAAGATTTTTATGATTGGTCATGATTTACACGGATTGAATTTATAAAATTTATCATGTTTTTTCATACTTGCACTGAGCGGTGTCGAAGTGATTAATCTGTGTCATCAGCGTTCCTATTGCTCTTCATCTTCTATAATTCGTGAATTAGCGGCTATCTTTTCTTTTGTGTTTCTCTTTCCCCCTCTGAGTAACTCTGTGGTATGTTTTTTTGCTTTCTTTGTACATGTCTTTTTAGCCGCACATTTATGCAAATTATATTGTTTAATAAAAAGCAATTTACTATTTTACCAATTAGTTAATATGCTTGGAGTAGTAAGATGAATTATAAAGTTATAATTATGTATGATAAAGAATATGAGGGATATGTTATAGATGTTCCAGAGCTAAATGGTTGCATGAGCCAAGGTAAAACAATTGATAAAGCATTAAAAAATGTAAAAGATGCTATTGAGGGTTGGATTTTTGTAGAAAAGAAATATAAAAGATTAGAGATAAATAAAATTTAATGTTGTATATATAGTTGTATAAATATATGAGAATAAAATGGAAACGATAAAAATAAAAAGACATATTTCATCCTCCACATTGAGGATAAGAGAATTAGAAAAATTTATAAACAAAAATGTTCAAATAGTTATTACTCCAATTAAAGAGGCAACCATAAACGAAGAAGCGTTGCTTAGTGAAAAAATGCTTAAAGATGATTGGGATAATGAAGCAGAGGATTTAGCATGGGATTACCTTCAAAAGGTTCTATAGTTTTAATTCGCTTCCCATTTTCTGATTTATCCAAGTCAAAATTGCGACCAGCATTAGTTATTGCCTCAACAGACAATAACGATTTTATCTTATGTCAAATTACAAGCAAAGACTATGGTGACTCAAAATCTATTAAATTGATTGAAGCTGACTTTGAAACTGGTTCGTTACAAAAGGTTAGTTTTGTTCGCTATACAAAAATATTTACAGCAAATAATTCAATTATTTCTTCCAACTTTGGAAAGTTAAAAGAAAAGAAATTTCATATACTTATAGATTTGTTGATAAAATTTTTGAAAGAATAAATTATACAAAACAAGAAGAATAGCACACTTCGATAAACTCAGTGCTGGCTGTGGTTTTTATGATTGATTATGATGTGGACAAACG
>JAQICK010000126.1 GCA_027858595.1 Melioribacteraceae bacterium | reverse complement strand
CCAGAATATACTCTCTTTTTGGTTCTCGCAATAATAACGGGAGCCTCAGTTGGTTTAGCTGCCGTGCTGTTTCATAAATTAATCCACTTTTTTCAATACTTCTTTTTTGACCTAGTATTAAATAAATTTATGTTTATCGGACTTGGAGTTGTAATTGCAATTCCAATTATTGGAATGCTTCTTCAAAGTTTGATGATTATTCTTTTTCCTAAAACTGCTAAACGAAAGGGCGTAATAGATGTAATAAAGGCTGTGTCCACTCGTGGTGGTTATATTCCTTTTAGAACAACATTGTTTCACGCAATTGCTCCGGCAATTTCAATTGGTTCTGGTGGAACTGTAGGTCCTGAAGGCCCTGCGGCTCAAATCGGTGGAGGAGTTGCAAGCAAGTTAGCTCAATTATTTGATCTATCCGATCAGCGAAAGCGTATGTTTACTGCGGCTGGGGCTGGTGCAGCAATTTCTGCGGTTTTTAATACTCCACTTGGCGGAATCTTTTTTGCTCTCGAAGTAGTTTTGCTTAATGATTTTCACACGGCAACATTCTCGGCTTTAATACTTGCCTCAGTAACTGCTAGTGTTATTTCACGTATCTTTCTTGGGAATACTCCTACGTTCCATTTTACAGATGCAAGCATTGGGGCGTATGAAAACTTTTATCTTTTTATTATTCTCGGAATTGCAGCTGGTATTATCTCCCTTCTATTTATTAAATATTCATCACTAATAAACGAATTATTTAATAAACATTTAAAAGCAAAATATCCTCAATGGATTTTAATGTCTAGTGTTGGTCTATTGGTTGGTTTAGCAGGCTACTTTCACAGCGAAATATTTGGTATCGGGTATGATACAATTAATAATTTATTAAACGGAAATATTGCCTGGCAGCTTGCATTAATTCTTTTAGTCTTGAAGTTTATATTGGTTCCATTAATTTTAAGCTCAGGAGGATTTGGAGGAATTTTTGCTCCAACTCTTTTTATGGGTGCAACATTTGGATACTTATTTGCACTGATATTACAGGCATTAGGAATAGAGGCAAACACTACAACCTTTGTATTGGTAGGTATGGGTGCTATGCTCGGTGGAATTAATTCAATTCCAATTTCGGCAATATTAATAATATTTGAAATGACAAAAGACTATAATTTTATCCTTCCGTTAATGCTGGCTGTAGTAATGAGTACAATGATAGTACAATGGAAATTAAAAGGGTCAATAACAGCAAAGCATTTGGAAGATGAGGGCTTTGAAATGTCTTCAGGGCGTGATAGATCAATCTTAGTATCACTCACAGTTTCTGAGGTAATGAAGCCAGAGATATTTACAGTAAAATCCAATCTTCCTGTTCCCTCATTAGTAAGTCAGTTGATGGAAAATCCACACAATGTAGTTTATACTTTAGATAGTAGCGGAGAGATAAACGGCGTAATTACAGACAACGAAATAATGCCTATCATTACTGAGTACGATACACTAAGTAAAATGTTAGTTGCACACGATATTGCCAGGACTGAAGTAACAATAGTAAACGAGAACGATAACCTCGAGTTAGTTTTTAAATTATTGGGCAAAAGTAATATTCATCAATTTCCTGTAAAATCAACGGAAGGGAAAATAATTGGAATTATAAAAAGGCAGGATGTTATTTCGGCTTTCAATAAAGCCAGCATGAAAATGAATGTTAAAGATAGTTTTGCAACAGAATTACGAACTATTAGCCAAACAAGTATTTCAAAAGTAGCGGATGGATATTCAATAATTGAAAAAGGAATTCCAAGAAGTTTTATTGGAAAAACAGTCCTTGAATTAAAGGTTAGAAATAAATTTGGGTTAGAAATATTAATGATTAAGCAAAAACAATCTCAACTCTCGGATAAAAAAAATCATAAAGTTATAATGCCAAGTGTTGGATATAAATTTGAAAGTACTGATTTGCTAGTGCTTTTTGGTTCTGACGAACACATTAAAAAATTTCAGAAAGAGTTTCACTAAAATACCCTTTTGAGTAAGTCTTCATCCTCCACAAAATTTTCAAAAGAAGAATTTATAAATTCAGGATTTATTGCTATAGATTTGTACTTTAACTCAAGTGACTTTGAGTTTCGTGGATTTATAACAATTACTTCGGTATCTGGATGTAAATGTTTTTTGAATAATGCTCGAACGTGAACATCGGCATTGGAAAAAGAATACCCTATAAAGACTATTTTTTTTGCTATTCTTATTTCTCTTCCGGCTTCACTAATTAATTGAGTTACAACTTGTCTGTTAATGTTTTTTGCAAATGAAGGAGTTAGAATTAATGTGTCAAACTCAGTTCCATCAACAGGGCAAACATATTCATAATTTGTGTCAGATTTTTTTGAATACCAAGTAAGTTTCCCTTTTTTTAGATCAACCTCTCTATCCCAAGGAGTTAGTAATGTTTGGTTACAACAGTTGCAATACTTCCAATTTAAACTTCCGTGTAATTTAATAAGCTTAAAAGGAACTGGATCAATTTGTGGCTCAGATTCAACTGGTTGACGAGGATCGCGCCAAAAGTTAAAATGTTTTAATTCTGCAGATTTATTATAATTCATAAGGTGAAATGAGTAATCGAGATAACCAATTCTCTTAAACATAAATTCAAAAGCTTGCTCTAAAAGGGTATCGTAGTTAAGAGTAATTATTGAAATATTTGTGTTGTGTTTCTCAACTGCTTCCCAAAATTTGTGATATGTTTTTTTTTTAATATCACTTTCTTTGTTAACAATAAAATGAATTAACTTAATTAAATACTCTTTTATTTTATGAATTGCTGAGTTAGTATATGTTTTACTTAAACTTTCATTTTGCTGAATAAAGTGATCTAAAAAAAGAAATAGAGATTCAAGATGTGGATAATCGTTTGTTGCAGAATCAAAAGCAAAATTATCATTAATAAATTGAATTACTATTTTGCCAATATCAGAATTTGCAATCTCATCATCATTCAAAATCATTGGAAGAATATGCCGTTGTAGTGGAACACCATCTGGGTGTGAAGCGCCAGCTCCAAACACGAAGAGAACGTCTCTACTTTCAGGGTACTGAAGATATTTAAGATTGCTATTCATTTGTTTTAAAAATATTTAGAGATGGTAAAAACCATCTCCAAAATAACAAAATTATATGAATCTTATTTTCCGTTAGTTAGTATAACGTACTATATATTTAAGAACAGTCTCACCTTCGGTTTTTACGGGGACTTTAAATAAAATGTTTTGAGAGTTAAGTTTTTCAAAGTCTAAAGATGAACTTAGTATTTTCCAATTTAGACCTAAAGCTCTTTCTACATCTACAACAATTTTTTCATCCTTTTTGTTTTTAATTGTAATTTCATAATTTTGTTCGTAGGCCCGATCTGAAATTCTATTGTTTTCAGTTTGAATATCCTTAACAACAATATCAAACGCATCTCCGATTTTTAGTTTAATTTTTTCTTTTTTTGAAGTGTGGTCTATTAAATCCTCTCCAATAAATTCTAGTGCATCACCGTCCGATTTATAAACTCGAACTTTTCCTTTTGGCATTGGAACACTTAGGTTATTTGACTCACTATTCTCAAACTCAATAATTACTGCAACTTTTCCATTTGAATTGTTGCTGTAGTAACTTCCACCCTTGTAATAATATTTTTTATTTGCATTAACATTTTCAGCCTCAAAAAGTGAAATCTGTTTTGTCTCACTATTGCTAAGGGTTGTAGGGCGTTGCAAATTATAGATGTGATACTCAAAAAATGATTTTTCTTCAAATTGTTGGGATGGTTTAGCATCCATAGTTGAAAACGTAGCCTCTCCTTTATAAAATCTATTCTGTTGAGGTTGTACCAAATTTACGTCCCCTGCAATTAATTTTAACTTTGCATTTTTAAATGTTGTACCCGAGTTATTGTCAACACTAACCCACGAATTTAAATCAAGTTTAGTGTCATCTTTATTTAGAATCACAACATATTCTGCATGCCAGTTCATTCCTTTTGTCTGATACGAAACCTCTACATCTTGCTTGCCTGATCTAGGAGAGTTAACCATCCAAACTAATGTTGGTTTTGTAATTAATCCTTCGGGAAGTTCGTCAACAGAAATTTGATAATTATTAGTGTTAGGCAACATTAGTAAACCACCATCATTCTTCTGTAAAACTAATTGGGTACTACTTCCTGTAAGTAGTTTGCCTTCAAACAATTCACCCTTTTCATTTATTAACCGAATATTTTTATCCAAATATTTTCTAAGAATTTTAGCCATACTTACTAAATCATACTGATAATTTTGCTCAAGCACCTCACCGTTAATTCCAATATGAACGCTTGTAGGGTCAATGTGTTGGGCAACATCGGTTAATTTAATCGTGGAAATTCCAGATGCAATATTAATTGAACGCAGATCTTTAACAACTCCAAGATTATTGTTGTAAACTGTTATTGCAACAGATTTTTGATTGCTCTCTTGAGCAGATAAAAATAGAAATGAGAATAAAAGTAAAGTAATTGTGAAAAATAATTTGCTTTTCATTTTATTGCCTACTTTGTTTTAATGATGACGTATATACAACATAAATTAAATAATGTTCACTTAATATGGAAAAATAGAATTAAGATTACAGCAAATTCTAATTTTGTTGTGTACAGAAATGCAGATCCACTACAATCATATTTACTTATTTAGTTCTATAGTATATTTAAGCCCTTGTAAAACAAGGGTTGGAATTATTTCATCGAACAATCCTGCATCTCTAAACATATTTGAAAACCCACCAGTTCCAATAACAATAGCTTTTTCGTCTTTAAATGCTTCTCTAATTATTCTTTGCTTAATCTCTTTTATCATGCCTATTTGCCCAAAATATAAGCCACTCTGTATTGATTCTTGAGTCGTTTTTCCAATTACTTTGCTCATTCCCTTTATCTCAACTTTTGGCAATTGTGCTGCATTTCTTTCTAGTGACTCCATTGAAATGTTAATACCTGGTAATATAATTCCCCCAAGATATTCTTTGTCTTTTGTAATTACACAAAAAGTTGTGGCAGTTCCAAAATCAACAATTATAAGATTTGTGTTTGGAAATAAGTTATAACCTGCAATTGCGTTGATAATTCTATCTGCACCCACTTCGGCTGGGTTTTTATATTTAATTTTTAATCCAGTTTTTGCACCAGGTTTTAAAATAAATGGGTCCACATCAAAATACTTTCTGCATCCATTTATAATTGCATGGTTTGCCTGTGGAACAACACTGCAAATTGAAATTTGAGAAATATTTTCTGGAACAATATTATTTTCTCGCAGAACAGAATTTAGAAAAAGTCCTATTTCATCCGATGAATATTGGTGACGGTTAAACTTTCTAAATTGAAGTATTAATTTTTCTTCATCATAAACCCCACCATATAATTGCGAGTTTCCTAAGTCGATTGTAAGTAACATATTATTTCTCTCTATTTTTACTATTAATTGCGTTACTAATTTCATTTGATAAGTCAGCTACAGTTTTCGCTTCTGAGAATATACCCATTTTATTGAAAATCTTAAAATCACTTTGTATAGAA
>JAQICK010000408.1 GCA_027858595.1 Melioribacteraceae bacterium | reverse complement strand
GGGGAGCTACTATAAATGGAGAAAAAAAAGTTGGTGGTTCAACTTACGATTCTGGACTCAGACCTGGTAGAATTATCGGCGAAGGTGAATCTTCTGTTAGAGAAGACGAAACTTTAGAGCATGTTAGAATTTATCGTGTTAGGCGAGATCTAAATGATGGATTTAGTTCAGAAATTGCTGATGGCGAAGGAAGTGCGGAGGAAATTAGGGCACAATACGAAAAAGATTGGAACGAATGGCCGGCACAATATGGTGCACCATATGAAGATGTTGATAATGATGGAATTTATAATCCATCTTTTGACATTCCTGGAATTCCTAGTGCAGATCAAACAATATGGTTTGTTGCAAATGATTTAGATACTGCTAAATGCAGAAGGCTATATGGTTCTGACCCAATGGGAGTTGAAATGCAAGTAACGGTTTGGGGGTACAACTCTGGAGCTGAAATAGGAAATACACTATTCAGAAAATATAAGCTAATAAATAAAAGTGGAAATGCTTTCGATTCAATGTATGTTTCAGTATGGGCAGATGCTGATCTTGGAGCTGCATCAGATGATTTTGCTGGTTGTGATAGTGCATTATCATTAATGTTTACTTATAATGGTAAGCCACATGATGCTACTTATGGGGATTATATTCCAGCAGTTGGATTCGGCTTGTTCCAGGGTCCTATTATTCCATCACAAGGTGATACAGCTCTTGTTGATGGTAAGTATAAACTAAATTATAAAAATCTTCCAATAAGTACCCACTATTTTTTTATAGGTGGTGATGCTGTCTATAATGATCCTGACCTAGGTAGTTATATTAATGGTACATTACCTTACCACGATTTATTTAGAGGTTTAAGTACATCGAATGGTGATCCATTTATAGATCCAACTACTGGCAAAGCAACTAAATTTACTCTTGCTGGTAATCCAGTTACTGGTGTTGGTTGGATTGATGGTATATTACATCAACCTGGAGATAGACGCCAAGGTATGGTTGCAGGACCTTTCAATATGGCTGCTGGAGATACTCAAGAAGTTGTTGTAGCATTCATGGCATCGTTTGGAGATAATTATATAGATGCCATTACAAAACTTAAAGATACTGATTACTATATGCAGGGGATATATAATAATAATTTTTCTGATATTGAGAGGGCACCCGTTCCACCAAAAGTATCAGCATCAGTTGTTGATAAAGACCCAGAAGCTATTTTAACTTGGCAAAAATCTTCAGAAATTGAAGATTTTGAAAGTGATGGATATAAGTTTCAAGGATATAATATTTTCCAAATTAGTGAAGGAACTCGATTATTAATCAAAACTTTTGATATTATTGATGGAGTTAAAACTATTTCGCAATTGGAGTACGATACAGATTTAGAAACTGAAGTAATGAAAGAGGTACAGTTTGGAACAGATTCTGGAATTGAATATGAATTTATAATTGAAAAAGATTATATCAATGATAGCAAGCTATTGAAAGGGAAGGAATATCATTTTGTAGTGGTTGCTTATACTTATACTTCGGATGAATCAAAAAAAGTAAAAACAAGTAGTAGTTCGCCAGAATTAATTGATTTTAGATATATATATAATTCATATGGGTTTAATTTTGGAGAGTCTTTTGATGTTAAGCACATCGAAGGCAATGGAGACGTGGATTTAGATATTAAAGTTTATGATTCCGATTTAATTACTGGCGATGAATATGAAATATTCTTTAACCAACAGCATTATTATATGGGAATCGATGGTGAGTGGCATGAAACAAATTTCCCAGATTCTATTGGTAAATCTTTAGCTAAAGATATAAGTCCTGCTTATTTATCTGGAATCTCATACGTTGCTTCTGCAACTACAAGAGATCTAAAATTTATGATACAAGATTTAGAAGCATCACCTGACTATTCTTATTGCGATGGTATTGAATTAACTTTCCCCGCTGGTGTTACAATACTAAGTGCAGATCCAAGTGCTTATACCGATCCTGTTATTAATGGTCAAGTAGTTACATGGGGAGGAGAAGATACTACAGAAAATGGTCCTTTCCATGGCGGTGAGTTATTAACTGTAACTGTTGATGTAGTTTCACTTCCTTTAACTGTTGACTACATTATGTGGGATGATGGCTGGGGCTGGCTAAATATGCCTAACTATGGTGGTACTGGAGAGTACAAACATGCAGTTGGTTCTGTAACTATAACTGAAGAGACAAATTATTTTAGATCAGAAAATCAATGGAATCTATTAAATACTACAACAAATGAATTAGTTCTTGAAAAAGATCGTGTATATGATGGTATTGACATTTATGCTAATTTTTGGGATGTACCATTCAAGGTTGATGAAGTAATTGTAGATGGTTTAAAAATAAATCTCAATGTCAGTTTTGATGCACCTATTAACTTCCTTAGTGTCGAACTTAATGAAGGTAGTCCATCAAACCTTACTAGTTACTTTTCTACTACAACCATTGATATCCAAAACTATACAATGTTTGCTGTTGCAAATAGTTACGCAATGGATAACTTTGGTGTAGGTACTTATGATATAGAAGAATTACAACAGGATTATGAATTACGTTTTACTGGTATTTACGATGAGGGTACAACTATCTATGGGGCAAAAGTTTATAAGGTACTTGAAGGTGGTTCAATGGCAACATGTTTTAGAATGTCATCTGCTGCTAATTTAGCAAATAACCCTCTTAATCCAAATTACGGAACTGCTGAGCCATTTTTAGTTAGAATTCCATTTGAAGTATGGAACGTTGATGATCCAGATAATCCTTATCAAGTTAACTTAACTTATAGAGATAGAGCACGTGATGGGAGTGAAGATACATTTTATGCTTGGAATCCAACTAACAGAATGTATGGAATTATTGTGAATTCACCATATGATGATAAGCAAGTAATTCAAGTTGATGGTGGGCCGGATGAATTTAATGACCCTGCAACTTGGGTACTAGTTTTCTATGGTACAAACTATACTGAAGGTGCGGGAGATGTTGTGAAAGTTAATTATGCAAACCCAATACAAGTAGGCAAAGATAGATTATCATTTGCTACATTGGTGGATGGGAAAAACACTTTAGAAGGTTATTCAATATCGCAAAATTATCCAAATCCTTTTAATCCAACTACCAAAATTGATTTTACATTACTTAATGATGGGTTCGTAAATTTAACAGTGTATGATATTCTAGGTAGAGAAGTAACAAGATTAATAGATAATAATGTTAGAGCTGGAGAATATACCATCACTTTCAATGCTAACAATTTAGCTAGTGGAATTTACTTTTACAGAATTTCAACTACTGATTTTATTGAAGTAAAAAAAATGTTGCTGTTGAAATAAAGTCTCGCATGGCTGAATATTTATTTTAAGATAATCCCATGTTTCACAAGACTCTTGCTAAAATAGAGTAGTTTAGGAGAGTCCCTTTTGGGGTTGCTGTTGAAATAAGGTAAACGAAGTCTTGCATTTATTTCAAAACAATCCCGTGTTTCTAAATGGCTCTTGCTAAGTTAGAAAAATTTAGAAGAGTCACTTTTGGATGTTTTTAAAATAGTATCACAAACAAAAAATAGCCACTAATATACTAATTAGTGGCTATTGCAAATACTATTTACTATTACGACATTTGTCGCCTGGTAATTTTTACTTGTTCTTTTTTCTTTCAGTTGCTACTGGATTTAAGTCATTGTATAATTTAATGTATTCTCCAACCACTTTCATCGACCTTCCAGTTATTTCTTTTATTGATTTT
>JAQICK010000325.1 GCA_027858595.1 Melioribacteraceae bacterium | reverse complement strand
TCCTCGATGAAGACATTATCAACTTATCTTGTTCTTGTATTTTTTGCAGCTCAATTTGTAGCGTATTTTAAATGGAGTAATCTTGGAATTATTTTGGCTGTTAAAGGAGCTGGTTTTCTGATGTCAACTGATATTGGACTAATTCCGTTAATGATTCTTTTCATTTTGCTATCCGCTGCAATCAATATGCTTATGGGAAGTGCCTCGGCAAAATGGGCAATTCTTGCTCCAATATTTATACCAATGTTTATGATTATGGGCTACTCACCAGAACTATCTCAAGTTGTTTACAGAATTGGCGATAGCGTCACAAATATAATTTCTCCAATGATGAGCTTTTTTGCACTTATTATCGCATTTGTCCAAAAATATGATCCAAAAGCTGGTATTGGAACTATTATTGCGACTATGGTTCCATATTCGTTTATTTTCCTAATTGCTTGGATTTTACTTTTAGTCGTTTGGTTATTAATTGGTATTCCACTAGGACCCGATGCTGGTATTCATTACGTGATGCCTAATTGATTTTATTTATTAATGATGTAAAAAGTAATTCATTAAATTTGCACTTCAAAAAAAGAAGAAAGATGTTATGAGTAAAAATAGAGTTATTGTTGCAATGAGTGGTGGTGTAGATTCATCAGTTGCTGCAGCATTGCTACATAAAGAGGGATACGAAGTAATTGGCATAACAATGAAGACATGGGGATTTATGGAAGTCGGAGGGGCTCCAAAACATGAATCGGGATGTTGTTCACTTGATGCAATTTACGATGCAAAAAATGTTGCTACACAATTTGGTTTTCCACATTACACGGTTGATTTCACAGAATCATTTGAAAATGCAGTAATTGATAATTTTGTTGATGAATACTTTGCTGGAAGAACTCCAAATCCATGTGTCATCTGTAACAAAGCAATTAAATGGGAAGAGTTGCTTGAGAAAGCAAATCAATTAGATGCACAATATGTTGCAACCGGACATTATGCAAGTATGAATTACAACGAAGAAACTAATCGTTACTGTATTATTAATTCGGCAGATTCACACAAAGATCAGACTTATGCTTTGTGGGGATTAACACAGGAATCGCTCAGCAGAACATTACTCCCACTTGGGAAATATACAAAAAAGGAAATACGATTACTTGCAAATGAGTTTAAATTGAAGTCAGCTAATAAACCAGAAAGTATGGAAATATGCTTCGTTGCTGATAATGATTATGAAAGATTTTTACGTGAGAGAGTTCCAGAAAAAATAGCCGAAGTTCCTGAAGGCGATATAATCTACCACGGAGAGGTTGTAGGCAAGCATCGTGGAATTCCATTTTACACGGTAGGGCAAAGGAAAGGTCTTGGAATTGCTTTAGGAAAACCAGTTTATGTTAAAAAGATTGACGTGGCACGAAATATTGTTGAAGTTGCTGATAAAGAAGAACTATTAGAATATGATGTTATTGCTAATCAAATAAATTATGTAAGCTCTACAAATCTTAAAGTAGGGGAACAAGTTATTGCTAAAATTCGTTACTCAGATCCTGGTTCTGAAGCAGAGGTAATTAGCTCAAACGATAATGAAATAAAGTTAAAATTTATTACTCCTAAAACGGCAATTACTCCTGGGCAATCGTTAGTTTTGTATAACCACGAAGGATATGTTTTAGCTGGTGGAATTATAGATAGAATCACTGATTAGTTTTGCCCTACGTTGTTTTACTAACTATATTATAGGAATAGAAAACATAGTATTATGAAACTATATATCGGACAATAGGTTTTATTTAATCTCAAAATTATTTATATTAAATCTTAATTATAAAAAAGGTATTTAAATGACACAAAATTATGATATCGCAATTCTTGGCGGTGGGCCAGGAGGATATGTCGCAGCAATAAAAGCATCGCAATTAGGCTACAAAACTGTTGTAGTTGAGAAGGAAAATCTTGGTGGTGTATGCTTAAATTGGGGATGTATTCCAACAAAAGCCTTACTAAAAAATGCTGAGATTTTCGACATAGTTGCAAACAAATCTAAAAATTTTGGTGTTACTGTTGAAAATGTAAATTTTGATTTTGCAAAAACAATTAAACGTAGCAGACAAGTTTCTAAAAAAATTGTAAAAGGTGTTGAGTATCTATTCAAAAAAAATAGTATTGATAGAGTAGATGGTTTTGGAAGATTAAATTCTAATAAAGGTATTGATATTATTGATTCTGAAGGTAATGTAACTGAAACCGTAAAAGCTGATAAAATAATAATTGCAACTGGTGCACGTCCAAAATCTATTCCATCAATTCCTGTTGATAGAGAATATGTAATAACAAGTAGTGAAGCTATGATTTTAGCTGAGCAACCTAAAGAGCTTGTTATCATTGGTGCTGGAGTAATTGGAATTGAGTTCGCATATTTTTATTCCACTATTGGAACAAAAGTTACTGTTATTGAAATGTTAGATTCAATTCTTCCACTTGAGGATAAAGAGGTTTCATCAACACTTCAAACAAGTTTAAACAAACGTGGTGTGGTATTTCATTTATCAACAAAAGTTGAAACTGTTAAAGTTGATGGTGAAAGAGTTTTAGTTCAAATTGAAAAAGATGGTGAGAAAATTGAACTATCTGCAGATAAAGCTTTGAACGCAATTGGAGTTTCACCAAACAGCGAGAACATAGGTCTTGAAGAACTTGGAATTGAAACAGAACGTGGAAATATCAATGTTGATAAATCAAATTATCAAACAAATGTGGAAGGAATTTATGCAATTGGTGATGTAATTGGTCAACCATGTTTAGCTCATGTAGCATCGGCAGAAGGAATTCATTGCGTTGAGAAAATTAATGGAGCGGATATTCCAAATATTGATTATTCAAACGTTCCTGGATGCACATACTCACAACCTCAAGTGGCAAGTCTTGGACTTACTGAGGAAAAAGCTATTGCTCAAGGCTTAGATATAAAAATTGGCAAGTTTCCTTTATCAGCAAGTGGAAAAGCCTCAGCAATAGGGGAAAGGGAAGGATTTGTAAAACTTATTTTCGATAAGCAGTATGGTGAACTTCTTGGTGCTCATATTATTGGTCCGGAAGCTACAGAGATGATTGCAGAACTTGGAATTGCAAAATCGCACGAAGCAACTAGTGAATCAATAGCAAAAACTATTCACGCACATCCAACATTATCAGAGATAATAATGGAAGCGGCAGAAGATGCAGATGGAAAAGCAATTCACATCTAAAATTTTAAAATATTCTGATTTAGGATTAATCGATTATCAAAAAGCGTGGGATTTACAACACTCTCTTTTTGAAAAGCGTAGAGCTAACACAATTGATGACACACTTTTACTGTTAGAGCATCCTCACACTTACACGTTTGGTAAGTCTGCGGATAAATCGAATCTTTTGTTTGATGATGAAGAATTAAAGAAGAGAGAAATTTCGCTTTTTGATATTGATAGAGGTGGTGATATCACTTATCATGGACCTGGACAGATTGTTGGTTATGCAATTATTGATTTGAAAATTTGGGAGCAAGACACGCATAAATATTTGAGAGCACTTGAAGAAGTAATTATTCAAACCCTTGCTGAATATGGAATTGTATCTGGGCGTATTGAAAATCACACTGGCGTGTGGGTTGAAGATAAGAAAATTTGTGCTCTTGGAATAAAAGTTAGTAGGTGGATTTCAATGCACGGCTTTGCACTAAATATAAATACAGACATGAATTTATTTAATGGAATTATTCCATGTGGAATTGAAAATAAAGGAGTTGTTTCCTTAAAAGAAATTATTGGAGAAAATATTCCAATAGAAAAAGTAAAAACTATAATTGTGGAAAAGTTTAAGTTAGTATTTAATTATGGTTTAATAGTTTCTTAAGAAAAAAGATTTTTATATAAAAAGAGAGAAATTGTGGTCACAACAGAAAAAGATAATACTAAATATCTAGTTGAAGCTCTAAAATTAATGAGCAAAACCAGATTTACTGATAAGAAAGTAATGAATCTTTTAAAACAAGGTAAATCATTTTTCCATATGTCACCAGCTGGTCATGAAGCAATTCAGATAGCAAGTGCATTAGAAATGAATAAAGGTGCTGATTGGGCTTTCCCTTACTACAGAGATTTAGCTTTTATGATTACAGCTAAAAATAATTTGAATGATATTTTTATGCACATGCTTGCAAAGAAAGATGATCCCATGTCAGCGGGAAGACAACTGCCATGTCATTGGGCATCCAAGGAATTAAATATTCCAACGCAGTCAAGTCCTACTGGAACTCAGTTTTTACAAGCAGTAGGAACAGCGTTAGCAGCTAAATTAAAGGGTACTAATGATGTTACCTATGTTAGTAGTGGCGAAGGAACAACAAGCCAAGGTGAGTTTCACGAAGCAGTAAACTGGGCAAGTAGAGCAAAGCTGCCAGTCATATTTGTAATTCAAAATAATAAACTTGCTATTTCTGTACCTGTTCAAGACCAAAGTGGTGGTGAAGATTCATCAATTGCGAGAATGATGGCTGGTTTTGATTGCCTCTTAAGATTAGAAATTGATGGTACTGACTTTGAAGAATCAACGCAGGCAGTTAAACAAGCTTATGAACATGCAAGATCTGGGAAAGGTCCAGTTCTAATTGAAGCCCATGTTGTTAGACTGGAATCTCACTCATCATCTGACGACCATCGAAAATATAGAGAAAAGGAATCAATAGAAGCGGATAAAGAAAAAGATCCAATAAAATTATTAGCAGAAAAAATAATTTCAGAGGGAATATTAACACAAGAGGAAATTGATAAATTAAATGTTGAAATGAAAGCCGAAGTAGAAGCCGCATCTGAGTATGCATTGGCACTTGAAGATCCAATTGCTGAAGGTGCTGATAGATATGTACTTGATGAAAGCGGACAAAGAGAAAGTTTAGAATATGAAAAATCTATTCCTTCAGGAAAACCAATCGTTTTAGTTGATGCAATTAATCATGCACTAGTAGAAGAATTAGAACGCAACGAAAAGATAATTCTCTTTGGTGAAGATGTTGTGGATCATAAAGGTGGTGTTTTTACTGCAACTAAAGGGCTCTCAATGAAATTTGGTCATGAAAGAGTTTTTAATTCTCCACTTGCTGAAGCATCAATTGCTGGTGTTGGTATTGGTCTCGCTCTTGCTGGACTTAAACCTTTAGCGGAAATTCAATTTGGCGATTATATCTGGCCAGCCTTTATGCAAATAAGAGATGAACTTGCTGCAATCCGATATCGTTCAAACAATATGTTCTCTGCTCCTATGGTTTACAGAGTTCCTGTTGGAGGATATATTCACGGAGGTCCGTATCATAGTCAAAATATTGAAGGATTTTTTGCTCACATTCCTGGGCTTTTAATCGCATATCCGTCAAATGCTGCTGATGCAAAAGGTCTTTTAAAAACAGCACTAAGATTAAACGACCCAGTAATATTCTTGGAGCACAAAGGACTTTACAGACAAAGCTATGCAAGTTCTCCAGAACCAGATTCTGATTATCTTCTTCCATTTGGTAAAGCAAATATTATTACTGAAGGAGATGATTTATCAGTAATAACTTATGGTGCAATGGTTCATGAAACAAACTTTGCAGTTCGTAAATTAAAAGAAGAAGGCTACTCAGTTGAAGTCATTGATATTAGAACAATAAATCCTTTGGATGAAGATACAATTATAAAATCTGTTAAGAAAACTGGTAAAGCGATTGTAATCCATGAAGATACTCTTACTGCCGGATTTGGAGCAGAAATAGCTGCACGTATAACAGATAAATGTTTTGAATATTTGGATGGACCAGTGAAACGTATTGCAGGAAAAGATGCATTTATTCCGTATCATCCAAATTTGGAAAATGATATTCTTCCAAACAGAGATAAAATTTACGATGCACTAAAAGAATTATTAAATTATTAGTAATGGAAATTAAATGAAAATTGATGTTGTAATGCCTAAAATGGGCGAGAGCTTAACAGAAGGAACAATCATTGCTTGGTTAAAATCTGTTGGTGATAAAGTTCAAAAAGATGAAATAATTTATGAAATAACTACAGACAAAGTTGATACTGAAATTCCAAGTCCAGTAGATGGTATTTTAATTGATATTAAAGTGAAAGAACACGAAACTGTTAATGTTGATACAGTCGTGGCAATTATTGAGACCGATGCCTCGCAAGCAGTAATTGTTGAGAATAGTGATAAAACTGTTACCAAACCCCAAGAGTCTGAAGTAATAAAAGACGAAGAGAAAACTGCCGTAATTCAACAAGTCGAGAGAAAAGAAAAGTCAATCTCAAATAAATTCTTTTCACCATTGGTAATGAACATAGCTAATAAAGAGAATATTTCTTTTGACGAATTGGAAAGTATTTCAGGAACGGGAGCTAATGGACGAGTATCTAAAAAAGATATTCTAAATTTTATTTCTAATAAAGGTAAAACATCAGTTCCTTCAAAACCAGTGCAAAGTTCAGTAGTTATTAATTCTGAAGATGAAATAATTCCAATGGATACTACACGAAAACGTATTATGGAACACATGATTAAAAGTCGTGATACTTCTGTTCATGTTTCATCTGTTACTGAAGTTGACATGAGCAAGATTTACAATTTTATGAAATTTAATAAAAAAAGATTTCTTGAAGAAGAGAAAATTAAGTTTACTTACATGACATTTATTTCACATGCTGTAATAAATTCCATTAAAGAATTCCCATTAATCAATTCACAGATAGATGGTGAAAACATTATTGTAAAAAAATATGTTAATCTTGGAATCGCAGTAGCAGTTGAACCAAATGGATTAATTGTTCCAAACATAAAACATGCTGAAAACTTGAGTGCAAGGGGATTAGCAAAAGAAATTGCATCACTTGGTAATAAAGCTCGCACAAAAGGATTAAAGCCCGATGATGTAAAGAATGGAACTTTCTCAATCACAAATTATGGCGTGTTTGGTTTACAATTTGGAACTCCAATAATTAATCAACCAGAAGTAGCAATACTTGGTGTTGGCTCAGTTGATAAAAAGGCTGTAGTTATTGAGGTTGATGGACTTGATACAATTGCAATTAAACCGATGATGTATTTAACAATTAGTCATGACCATAGACTAATTGATGGTATGCTCGGGGGTAAATTCCTAAATTCTGTTAAGCAAAGATTGCAAAACTTTGATTTCTCAAATATCTAATTATTTTAATTAAATGCAAAAAATAAATAAACATCAAAAAGATTATAAAGAGCAAATAGAAAAAGACAAACCAGAATTAGGACGACGCCCAGACTGGCTTAAAGTACGCTTACCCACTGGGGATAATTACAACGAGGTATTAAACTTGATGAGAAAATCATCCCTTAATACTGTTTGTGAGGAAGCAAGATGCCCAAATCTCTCGGAGTGTTGGAGTAGCAAAACAGCCACATTTATGATTCTTGGAGATACATGTACTCGTAGTTGTGGTTTTTGCAATGTTAAAATGGGTATTCCTAATGAATTAGATTTGGATGAACCACGTCGTGTTTCTGAATCAGCTGTTAATCTTGGATTGAAACATGTTGTTATCACTTCTGTTAATCGTGATGAATTAAAAGATGGTGGGGCAAAAATATTTTCTGAAACTATTAAATTGATTAATGAGAAACTTCCTAAAACTACAATTGAAATTCTAATCCCAGATTTCAAAGGTGTTGAAAATGCATATGAAATAATAATGGAAAATCCTCCAACTGTATTAAACCATAATCTTGAAACAGTTCAACGCCTTTACCACGCTGTGCGTCCTCAAGCCGAGTATCAAAGAAGTTTAGACTTAATTCAGTGGTTCAAAAATAAAGGACTAAGAACAAAGAGCGGAATAATGGTAGGTATTGGGGAAATAAAGGAAGAAGTAATTTCCATAATGCACGACCTCCGAAAACATGGATGTGATGTGATGACAATTGGTCAATATTTACAGCCAACTAAAAATCATCTCCCTGTTGATAGATATGTAACACCTGAAGAATTTGAATATTACAAGGAAGAGGGTTTGAAATTAGGATTTCTTGCAGTTGAATCTTCTCCATTAGTTCGTAGTTCTTATCATGCAGAAAAGCATGCAAATCTAAATGGCTAAAAAATTTGTTTTGGATATTATTACATAATACTGTAATAATATCCAGAAAACACTTTAACATCCTTCCTAAGTAAAATCATCAATCCAATTTTTGAAAATAAATTTAGATTTTAAATTAAATGGATAATTATTCACAAAAAGAAATTCTATTTTTTTTTGTTAATAGCAAACTTTTCCTTAATTTGTGTATAAATGTTAGCATAATTTTATCAACTTATATTTTATTATTTCTATCCCCTAGGTGAAGTAATTGAGAATCGAAAACAAAATACTCTGTGTTCAAATTCTAATAATTATTAGTGTTGATAATAATATTACGCATAGGAGAGGTTACTTTATTTAGTAACCTTTTTTCGTTTAAACTGTTTTTATAGGAGACAAATATGGCTAAAGCAAAAGGCAATATTATAATTGACATCGAAAAATGCAAAGGTTGTGAAATTTGTATGGATGCTTGTCCAGAAGATGTAATTGCAATGTCGAAAGAAGTAAATAATAAAGGTTATCTCTATGCGGTAAAGATAGAGGATAGTTGCACTGGCTGTACAAACTGTGCGTTGGTATGTCCTGACGCGGTGATAACTGTGTATCGTGAAGTAAAAAAGAAAAAAGAACAAGTAGCTAAAATAACTAATGTAACTGGCAATATAACTGTAACGGTGGACAAATGATAAAATTAATGAAAGGAAATGAAGCATTAGCCGAAGCTGCAATTAGAGTTGGAGCAGATGCATATTTTGGTTATCCTATTACTCCGCAATCAGAAGTGCTTGAATACCTTGCACGCGAAGCGGAACAAAAAACTGGAATGGTAGTTCTTCAAGCAGAAAGTGAAGTTGCTGCAATTAACATGGTTTATGGAGCAGCTGGAACAGGCAAAAAAGTATGGACATCATCATCTAGTCCTGGTGTAAGTTTAATGCAAGAAGGAATATCTTATATTGCTTCAGCTGAACTACCTTGCTTGATTGTAAATGTTCAACGTGGTGGTCCGGGTCTCGGCACAATCCAACCAGCACAAAGTGATTATTTTCAATCTGTAAAAGGTGGCGGTCATGGTGATTATCGCATGATTGTTCTCGCTCCAGCTACTGTTCAGGAAATGTCCGATTTCGTAAAACTTTCTTTTGAACTTGCATTCAAATATCGTAATCCTGTTATGATGCTTACAGATGGTGCACTTGGTCAAATGATGGAGAAAGTCGAATTCTTTGAACAACAAGAAAGAGAAACTCTTGATCTGGACTGGACAACCGTAGGAAAGCCACCTACGAGATCACACAATTTTATAACTTCGTTGCATATTAAACCTGATAAAATGGAAGAAGTTAATATTCATCTTCAAAAGAAATATAAACTAATTGAAGAAAATGAAATTAGATATGAAGAAATTATGTGTGAAGATGCTGACTATATTATTACAGCATTTGGGCTAGTTGCTCGTATCTGTACTAAAGCCGCTGAACTTGCACGTGAAAAGGGAATTAAGGTTGGTGTATTCCGTCCAATTTCTCTTTTCCCATTTCCATACGAACAAATAAAATCGCACACCGGAAAAATCAAGGGAATTCTTGATGTTGAAATGAATGCTGGACAAATGATTGAAGATGTTAAATTGAGTGTTGAAGGAAAAGTACCTGTTGAATTTCATGGTAGAATGGGTGGTATTGTTCCTACTCCAGATGAAATTCTTGAGGCTCTTGAAAAATATATTGCAGGAGGTAAATTATGAGTGTAGAATCGTTAGAAAAAATAGATACAAAAGTTTTTGAAAGACCAACAACTTTAATTGATACTGAAATGCATTACTGTCCAGGTTGTGGACATGGTGTTGCTCATAGATTAATTGCTGAAGTTATTGACGAGCTTGGAATTGTTGAAGATACAATTGGTGTTGCGCCTGTGGGATGCTCAGTATTTGCATACAATTATATTGGTGTTGATTTTTCTCAAGCAGCACACGGTAGGGCTTCAGCTGTAGCAACCGGCATTAAAAGAGTACTTCCTGAAAAATATGTATTTTCTTATCAAGGTGATGGTGATCTAGCAGCAATAGGTACTGGAGAAACAATTCACACATGTAATAGGGGAGAGAACGTTTTAATTATTTTTATTAACAATGGTATTTACGGAATGACTGGTGGACAGATGGCACCAACCACACTTCCAAGTATGAAATCAACAACTTCTCCTTTTGGAAGAGATACTAAATCTATGGGATTTCCATTAAAAATTACAGAATTAGTTGCACAACTTCCTGGAACATATTATGTAACTCGCCAATCAGTACACAAACCTTTAAATGTGCGTAGAGCAAAGAAAGCAATTCAAAAAGGATTTGAATATCAAAAATTGAATAAAGGAACTTGCTTTATAGAGATAGTATCAAACTGTAACTCAGGGTGGAAAATGTCACCTGTTGAATCTAATAAGTGGATGGATGAGCATATGCTCGCATATTATCCACTTGGAGATATTAAATTACCAAATGATACGGAGGCTTAAGATGACTGAAGAAGTTGTAATATCTGGATTTGGTGGACAAGGCGTTCTTTCTATGGGAATGATACTTTGCTATTCTGGAATGACCGAAAATAAAGAAGTAAGTTGGATGCCTTCATATGGACCTGAGATGCGTGGTGGTACTGCAAACTGTATAGCAATTGTTAGTGATACTAAAATTAGTTCACCAATAATTGCAAAATTTGATACTGTAATTGCTTTAAACCAACCATCTGTTGATAAATTTGAGAGTATGGTTAAACCTGGTGGGCTTTTAATTTATGAAAGCACAAATGTAATTGTTCCACCTACACGTAGTGATATTGAACTAGTTGCAATTCCAGCAAGTGCTGAAGCTGCAAAAATGAAAAACACAAAAATTATGAATATGATTGTACTCGGTGCTTTCTTAAGAAAAAGACCAATAATCAAATTCGAAAATATTATTGAAGGACTTAAACAAGTTCTACCGGAAAGATATCATCACCTAATTCCTCTTAACACAGATGCTTTAAATAAAGGCATGGAATTGGTTGATTTAGCTTCTGTAACTAAATAAAGTTCCCCCTTAAATGAACAATCCTGATCTAGATTATAAGATCAGGATTGTTTTTACAAATGGCTATTCTGTCCATAATAACTTTTCACCATTTGTCTCCTAATAAACATTAAACCACAATCCACAGAACATATTTCTAATTTCTTCGTCTAATATTTTATTTTTAATAACTAAGGAGAAGTATGCAAAAAATTGGGAAACTGTTCATAATGGCAATTTTACTAACAGGAATTATGAACACTGCAATTGTTGGGAAAGACAAAGTTCTTACAGGGTATAACGAAAAAATTCAATTCGATAACTTAACACCAGAGTATATTGAAACAACAACTCAAAAAACCATGGATGATTTGGATAAAAAATTATCAAATATTTACTCTGTTCCTGTTGAGATGCGGAACTATGATAATACTGTTTTAGCTTATGATAAAGCAGTTGATGGACTAAATACAGTTTGGGGAACATTTTATTTGATGGCTAATTCTCATCCAGATGATGCTACAAGAAATGCAGCTGATAAAGCAATAGTTACTTTTGCAAAATATGGTAATAAAATTAGTTTAGATGAAGATTTGTATAAATCATTCAAAGAGTATTCTAAAACAGTTGAAGCAAAGCTTTTAATAGGATATCAAGAAAAATTTCTTCGTGAAACTGTAAGGGATTTTGAGAGAAATGGATTTGCTCTATCAAAAGAGAAGCGTGATGGTTTAAAAGAGATTCAAGATAGATTAGCAATTATATCTAATGAATTCAGTAAAAACATCTCTGAATACAAAGATTTTCTTATTGTAACAGAAGAGGAGATTAAAGGTCTTGATGATGATTACAAAAATGCACGTAGAGAAAATGACGGAACTTATAAAATTGACTTATCTTATCCTTCTTACAGACCATTCATGAGATTATCTGAATCAAATGATGCAAGAAAAAGGTTACAACATAAATATTTAAATCGTGCAGCTGATAAAAATTTAGTAATACTCGAAAAGTTAGCACTAAATAGAAAAGAATTAGCAGAGCATTTAAATTACAATTCCTATGCTGAATATATTCAAGAAACCCGGATGGCTCGAAATCCTGAAACAGTTTGGGAGTTTGAACAAAATCTAATAAATAAAGTTAGAGAAAAAGGTAAACTTGATTACGAAGAAGTATTAGCTATTAAAAAATCTCATACTGGAGATGATACTGCTGAGGAAGTTTATAATTGGGAATATAGTTATTATAGCAATATTCTAAAAAAAGAGAATTATCAAGTTGATAATGAAGAAGTGAAAAAATACTTTGAATTAGGGAATGTAGTTGATGGTCTTTTCAAAATTACTCAAGCTTTGTTTGGAGTTGAATATAAAAAAGTTGAAAATCCATCCGTATGGCAGAGTGATGTAACAATGTATGAAGTTATTGACAATGGTAAAATAATTGGTAGATTTTATTTGGATCTTTATCCACGAGATAACAAGTTTGGTCATGCAGCATGTTTTGGTATTCAAAATGGGATGAAAACAGATGAGGGTTATCAAATACCTACTGTTGCTCTTGAATGCAATTTTCCGCAACCAATTGATGATGTACCAGCACTAATGTCACACTCTCAAGTTAATACATTTTTCCATGAATTTGGGCACGTACTTCATAATATGTTAACTCAAACTAATCTGTCATCTTTTTCAGGAACTTCCGTCTCACGTGATTTTGTGGAAGCGCCATCGCAGATATTTGAAAATTGGACATGGGATTACGAATCTCTTACAATGTTTGCTAAACATTATGAAACTGGTGAAGTATTACCAAAAGAATTGTTCAATAAAATGGTAGCTGCTAAAAATGTTGGATCAGGTATTGCAACTTTAAATCAGATATTCTACGGATTGATTGATATGACAATTCATGATAAATATAATGCTAACGAAGCTCGTACAACTACAGATATAGTGAAAGAATTGCAAAGCTCAATAACTTTTACTCCATTTACTGAAGGGACAAATTTGCAAGCTTCATTTGGTCATTTAAATGGATACGCTGCAAGTTACTATGGTTATTTGTGGGCAAAAGTTTATGCACAAGATATGTTCTCAGTTTTTGAAGAGGAAGGAATATTGAATCCAGAAGTTGGTAAAAGATATCGTGAATTCATTTTAGCACAAGGTGCTAACGAAGAACCTATGGAATTGGTAAAGAAATTTCTAGGTCGTGATCCAAACGCTGAAGCATTTTATAGATCTCTTGGATTATAGAATAGTAATTAAAAACACTCACCGCTAAATCCCCTCAAGAGAGGGGAAGAAGCGGTAACTTTAGGGCGGTGTGTTCTTAGAATTGTTGATATCAATTCAAATAGATGTATGATATTGAACAATATGACGCTTACTAACGTTATAAAAATAAACTTTCAAACTCGGAGAAAATTATGATGTCTTTCTTTTTGTTGGGAATTCTACTTATGAGTAGCTGGCAAGTAGCAATAAGAGCTTTGATTCTTTATCCAATGGTAAGGCTTTATTCTACATTTTAAGTTAATAAACAGCCATATATGTAATATCCAAACTGACTTGCACAGTGCTGTCTTTCAGAACGTCTTCAGCCATAATAAAGCCTTCTCCATCAGATCTTGATCCATAAAACAATGAATCTTCGAGTATAAAGAAACTATATTTGCCGGGGTCCAATTGTATTTGAAAAAATCCATTTTCATTTGATTGAACCACAGCAATTAATTGAGAATTAATAGTTTTGTAAAAACCACCATAACCTTCTCTTACCACCATGTCACCAGTTGTGGCTTCATGAATGTATATATCACGAACTACAGGTGAAATTGTCCCACCTGTTTCTGTATCATAATAAGGCATAAAATCACCCTCAAGAAAACGGACAGTGCCCCATGCTCCTTGAGTTATTGTAACTTTCTCTTCATTATTGGGGGGCGCTACAGGGCCATCACTACAACCAAAAGTGAATAGGAAAGTGGACAGAATTAGTATGGTTAATGATATTTTTAGTTGTTTTGTTTTCATGAAATATATCAATTCTTTAAGCAAATTATTTTTTCTTTATTTTCCAATAAATAATGACCGCAATTTTATGTCATTAACTTGGGCGACATAATACCTATTAAAAGCAACTTTCTAAGGAAGATAAATTATAATAATGAAATTTTATTTAATATGTTGTCAAGTGGTACTGAAAATGAAAAAATACTTGTTTTTGTATCAGATCGTGAAGATTTACATGATACATTTCCACCATGTGCCAGAATGATTTTTTTAACAGTTGCTAAGCCAATACCTGCTCCATTAACATGCTTTTCAAAAGCCATTTTTCCTCTATATCCAAAATCCCAAAAATTATTTTTTTCTTTTTCATCTATAGGAAAACCTATATTAGTAACATCTACTTCTAAATTATCTTGACTCTTACGAATGTCAATTCTTACATAAGTTGAACCATAGGAATATTTTATTGCATTAATTATGAATTGACCTAATGCATTTTCTATTCCTTTTTGGTCACCCCAAATCTTAAGAATACTATCATTATAAAAGAGTTTTAATTCAATGTGCCTTTCCTTTGCTTCACTTTGATACAATTCGACAACATTATGTGCTGAATTAATAAAATCAAAATAATCACCAGTACTACTATTGTAATTAGCATCTACTGTAAAACCAAGGTTTTCTGATACTCTAAATGCTCCCAATATTTCATCTTTTGCTTCTTTTACTTTTGATTTTACTTGTTCATTACTATATATCCCTCTTTCAAT
>JAQICK010000099.1 GCA_027858595.1 Melioribacteraceae bacterium | reverse complement strand
AGAGTAAAGGCGAACAAATGGCGAACGCCCAAAAGTATGGTTGTAAACAACATCCATCAACACGGCAATGTTGCGTTTGTGTGCTTCGTCAATGAATTGTTTCAGAGCATTTTCAGTTCCATAATATTTGTCAGGTGCAAAGTAGAACGAAGGATTATAACCCCAGCTGCTATTGTATTCAAACTCATTTACAGGCATTAACTCAATTGCATTAATTCCAAGATTTTCTAGATAATCTAATGTGTCAATTAAAGTTTGATAATTGTGTGAATGAAGGAAATCACGAATTAATAATTCGTAGATAACAGCTTTCTGTCTGTCGGGACGTTGGTATTCCGTAGCAGTCCATTGATACATTTCTTTGTTAATTTCAATTATACTTACTGAGCCATCAGTTTTGCCTTTTGGATAATCTTTTAAGCTTGGATAAGTAACGTTATCAATTTGGTCATCCTCACTTTCAAGAATTTTTTCAGTGTAAGGGTCAGCAAGAGCTAAAGTTCCATCAACTAAATATTGGAATGCGTACTCTACGTTTGGGCTTAATCCAGTAAGAGTAATCCAGAATGTAGAATGATCTGGTGTAATTTTCATCATGTATTCAGATTTAGGAGCCCAATCATTGAAATCGCCGATAACATAAATGAAATCTTTCTTAGGTGCGAAAAATGCTAAAGTTACAGTTGAATTATCAATGTAATTTATTCCATCAACAATTCCATCTGGTAAATTCTCAATAATTACTTCGCCTCTAACAGAATATGAAACTGTGTCGTAGACTGAATTACCATCAAGATCAGTTGCTCTAGCAATTATCTTTCTGTCCGCCTCACTAGTAACGGTTATTGTATATCCGATTGAATCAGTAGTGGTAGAGGTTAAAAGTGAATCGTCTAAGTATAGAAAAAGAGAATCTGAATCTGAACTTTTTACAACTACATCTATTTCATCATTAATTAAAATTAATAAATTTCTTTCGCTTGGATTTATAATTGAAACATTCAAACCACCTTGATAAAGAGTTAGAAAAAGATCGTCTGTTTGTTTACTTCCATCAGCACTTCTAAAAACAAATGCAATTTCGTTAATTATTTCAGATGGGTTTGCCATACTATAAAAGTTTCTTGGATAGCCAATTACAAGTTCGTACAAGTCTGTACCAATTCTTGTTAGTTTTGGTTGGGTTGAATTGTTTCCCCAAGATTCTATTACGTGTTGCCAGTCATCAATATTTGTATTAACACCAGTGTGGGCAAAGACATCGCCAGTTTCTTCCATTAAGCCTTGACCGCCTTGTGTTGCGTCAAAAGTAATTACTATAGAATCGTTTTCTGTAGCAAATTCTGGATTAGAAACAATAACTTGTGCGAATAAATTTATTGTTAGAAAAAGTAGTGTAATTGATAGTTTAATAAATGATTTCATAAAAAACCTATTTGTTGTAATTAATTGAATACTTATAAAAACTTAATAGAAATTAGTTCGCAAAAATAATCAAATAATAAGTGAGGAAAAACCCAATAGTTAGTAAGCAGTATATAAGACTAACTAATCAAAAAGCAACCACGAAACTCCAAAACGTAAGGTAATAGGTTGCTTAAAATAGTAGGGAACAATATAATATTCAGTGTCTAGTACATTCTCTAATGTAACAAAAATTGTAGCACTTTCTTGTATAGTGCCAGCAAGAAATAAATCCAACTGAAATGAGGAAGGGACAGAATCATATTGAACCAAAGGAGTAAGCTCGGTTGTTATTTGTAGAGACTTTTCAAAGTCATAAACAAAAGGGAGTTGTCCACCAGCAAGGCGATAAGTAACTCCAGTTCTTAAATTGAGATTTTTGTTAAATAGAATATCTTGAAAAAAAATTTTGCCAGCAAGCGAGTAGTCAGGAGAAGCATAAACGCGTTCCTCTCTTGAACTAAAATAATAAGAGAAATTATTGCTAAATAGGAATTTCCAAAGAACAAAATTAATATTCAAATTTACACCACTATTATTAATATCCCTCTTATCATAATAAGATAATTCATTTACCAATAACGAATCATTAACATCTTGCATAATATATGGTGTAGAATGATTATCGGAGGCAAAACTAAAATAGGATAACTTTCCAGAGATGGATTTATAATTAAACGTCATCCCAATTTCGGCAGCCAAATTATTGCTAGGCTCTGTCGGGAAGTGGATAGCCAATATATGGTTTACCCTTTCAAGCAAAGAAACTTGCTGTTGAAAATTAGAAATCCCGGCATAATATGATATAAAATTATTAATCGAACCAGAAATATCAGCACCGTATCCAAGCATATTAACGCCATTGAAATTATTGATTTTACCAAATAGAGATGGGATAAAATATTTATTACTTATTAGTGGAAATTTCAAAACACTTGAGATTGTAAAAACATTCTCTGAGAAATTGGAAGAAATTACATCGGTATTATAAGTTGTGGTTTCATAATTGGCAATAATATCAAGGGAAAAAGAGCTGTGCGAGTAGAAATTTCTTAGTGCTACACCAAAAGTTTGATGGTAGTTATCATGTAGAATAACTGGAAGATGAGAAAAAAGAGTATCCCTATTCTGAATAAATTTTTCTGAGTTTGAATTAAAGTAAAAAGTTAAATCAGTTTTTGAATTTGGAAACAACATAGCAAGAATTTTTACGTTTGCGTGATTGTTAAACGATAGTTGATATCGTGAAGATTTGCCATTGAGGATTTCATAAAGTACAGTTGAATAATTTTCGTTTAACATTTGGTTTGAACCCAGCCCACCAAACAGAGCCAGAGTATCGTAGGAATAAAAATAATTAGCATTAATATTAATTTTATCATTCACTTGATAATTAATATGTGCATTCAACTTCCATGACTCATAATCACTATTAGAAAATCTTGAATCAATAGCAGAGTTAGAAACGTTAATTCCAAAGCCCAATTTTTTAGTAATAGGAGTATGGAAAACTACATCAACCATTCCCTCATCAAAACTGGCTTGAGAAAATTTAAGTTGAGTGATGGCACGCGATGGAAAATTAAAACGGCTATTCATGCTGATGGAAACAGGGTTGTTATAAGTGCTATATAAAAAGCCTTTAGTTATCGGAGCAACTTCAATTGAATCAATAAGTTCATTATTTAATTTGTTAAGATTGTAAGAATTTTGCCATCTGTTGTTTAGTAGAATCCCATCGCGGGAGTATGAAATGTTTCCAAAACCTAAGCCGTAGAACATTTGCTCGTTCGCTTGTCCGTAAGCACCTAAGTCTTGATTATATGAAAAAGGCACGTCATTAAAAATATCAGCAAGACTTCTGTAGTTTTCTTCGGATTTTTTTTTGTTCCCAATTCTTGAGATGTAACTGTTCCCATCATCAATACCCAAGGAAACAACAAAAACATTTTCATCTCCATCTTTCTTTGTAATAAGTGAATCAGTTATTATAATAGAGTCGCTCTTGGATGCAATTAATGAATCGGAGCTGTAAACCCCTTTGTTTTCAAGGGTATCAGAGTGTGTTGTACTAATCTGTGCGTCAAGTCTGATTGCGACAGTGAGGACAAATAATATTAGTATTCTTTTTTTCATATAAATCAAATTGTAAAATGTACTGTATTAACAACACAAAACTACTAATAATGTTAACATAAGCCTACTATCATTGAGTAGAATAAAGACTGAAAACATTTAAAAAGGTTTTTTTTATTAAATATTTTTTATATGTTTCATACAACATTCACTGAATCAATTAATAACTATAGGAAAAGACATGGCTAAAAAAGCTACTCCTAAAAAAGCTGCTCCTAAAAAAGCTGCTGTAAAAAAAGCTGCCCCTAAAAAAGCGGTAGCAAAAAAAGCTGCTCCTAAAAAAGTTGTAGCAAAAAAAGCTGCTCCAAAAAAAGTTGTAGTTAAATTAGATCCCAAAAAACCTTTAACTAAAGCTCAAATAGTTGATCACTTATCTGTTAAGCTTGAAGTAACAAAAAAACAATCAGCAATGTTTTTAGACGAGCTAGCAATGTTAGCTGCTAAGAATGCTAAAAAAACATTTACAATTCCTGGTATTGGTAAAGTTTCTACTGCTGTTAGAAAAGCAAGAAAAGGCCGTAATCCTCAAACAGGGGAAGTAATTAAAATTGCTAAAAAGAACGTTGTTAAATTAAAAGTTGGGAAAGCTTTACAAGACGCTGTCTTTACTCCCAAAAAAAAATAATTTAGTACTTGAATCTTTATGAGCCCATCATTTGTTGATGGGTTTTTTTTTGCCCTTTTTTGCTTTAGTAAATAGAGCTTTGTTTGATTCATTTATTTCTTTGGCGAGGTCTAAAACATTGTCGTAAACTTCCTTCCGTACGTTGCTAAGGATAATTGTAACCAGTTTATTGTGGTCTTTCATGTGAGGACTAATACCAACAAGTAAATCGTTGCTTTCTGTGTGAATGTAGATCGGCTTTGCTGGAGTACCTGATAGAGAACCACCCTCAATTAAATCAATATCACTCAAATTAATTTCGTGAATTCTTGACTTGTAAAAATAATCTGAGCAAATCATTTTTTCATTATTGATTTCAATCTTATACGGAAATAGTTTATATGAACGAAAGTAATATCTGTTCATCATAATGATTATAATTAAATTGAGCAGAAAAGGAAGTACGTAAAACCATTCTTTGAAGGTATATAAAAATGAACTTACCAAATAGAGTAGTAAAAACAAGGTTGCGGGAATGTTTGCATATCTAAAAATCAATTTGGAGAAAAGTGAGTATTTAAATGTTATCATTTAATCTTCCCAAATAAAATCGAAAAGCATATAGGATGCAGTTAGCATAATAACATCGTAACAAATTAGAACCGCCAACTCAACATAGGATTCGGCTATTGATTTTCCATCAATTGAATATTTTGTTAATTCTAGAAGAATTAAAATAAGGGGTAACAATATTGGAAAAGCCAGCACTGGGTATAGAGTTCCTTTTGCACTTGCCTTTGAAATTATTGCGGCAATTATTGTTGATGATACTGCTATTCCGAAACTTCCAAAAAATGCTGCTAACACAAATAGCCAAACACTTTGTATGGAAAAGGAATCGAATAAAAGTGAGTAAATAATTACAATCGAAAAATTCATTAAATAGACTAGCAAGACATTGAAGTATAACTTGCCTGTATAAATTGTAGAAGGTTTTGCAAGCAAATGTAATGTTAAGGTTGTTCCTCGTTCTTCCTCTGAAACAAAGGCTCTTGCAAGCCCCGACATAGCTGAGAAGAAAATTACAACCCAGAGTAATCCGCCCGTAAGATGTGCAGAAATTTTTTCTTGACCAATTGAGAAAAGGATGACACTTATGGTAACTAGTATAAACATTGCCAATGCATTTATTGCATAGCGTGTTCTTAGTTCCGATTGCCAATCTTTTTTAAATAGTGAATATGCTTTCATCTTTTATCTATTTCTGAGTTTTTATAATTTTCAACGTAAATTGTTTCTTGGCACAATGATAAATCGCTCTCTTCATTTGAGCCAAGGATTATTAATTTTTCTTTTGATTCTTCTTCGATCATCTTATAAACGGCATCCTTCCCTTTAATATCAAGGTTAGATGTTGGTTCATCAAATATTAATAATTGTGGATTGTGGATTAGGGCAAAGATGAATTTAATTCTCTGCTTCATACCTGAGGAATAACCTTTTAATAAATCTTTTTTTCTGTCGTACAAATTGAAAGTATCTAGCAGTACTTTTATTCTTTCACTATCAGGATTTAATCCCCTAATTTTCAATGAATGAATTAAATTTTCTTCGGCTGTAAACTCATCGTATAAAATTAAATATGGAGAAACGAAACCAAGATACTGATGAAGCTTGTCGGAAGTAATAATTTCGTTATTTAATTTGTGAATTGCTTTTCCAGAAGTTGGAGAAATAATTCCGGCAACAATTTGAGCTAGTGTCGATTTCCCTGAGCCATTACTTCCAGCGAAACCATAGATGTTTCCACTATTAAATTCAGCATTAATGTTTTTGAATATTAATCTTCTACCGAAAGACTTAGTTAAGTTTTGTAATGTTAAGGAGTAATTAATCATAAATATAATTAGTTAATAATTGCTATTTTTCCTTTAATAACTTCGCCATCAGAATCTGTTACAAAAATATAAATTCCACTTGCAACTTTAGAACCATTGTTATCTTTTCCATCCCAGCGTACAACAATTTTCTCACTGTTATAAATTTGAAGATTATCATTATAAACTAAATTCATACTGGCGCTATAAATAGCAAGCTTTGCAATTCCATCTTGATTTGGTTTTGTTGGAAAGAAAACATAACTATGTTTTGAGTGATTAAACGGTTGTGGGTAAGCAAAGTCAATTTCTTCACGTGTTATAGTTGTTCCATTAACAATCTCGTCATTAAATATATTGGATTCTTTTAAGAATTCCATATTATTACTTTCTAAAATTGAATAGTAGCCTGTAACAATTTCGTTACTTCCGTCTTCACCCGAGGTAAGTAGAGAGTAGTCGTAATCTGATATTTGATAAGGATAAGTATCAGAACTACTTACATCACAATTTGTAATGATGCTGAAAAGGGTGTCATTAATTCCAGAAGAACTTAAATCAAAAAACATAAAATTGTTAGACATTGGTTTGCTAGTCATCATATAAGTTTTTTTAGGCGGTTGATATTCATAAGTTGCTATAGGTTTAATTAAGGGATAGTTAACTGCTTCTGGAAAATATTCGTCTTGTACTGCTCTGTGCTCGGTGAAATAAGCCCATTGAGCAAACTCAGCAAAAGTGTTTTTTAATGAAAGCCCATTTTCAGAAAGGGCTAGGTTAATTGCTTCCATTGCACTATTCTGATTGTTTCTCATCAACTCCCAACTTCT
>JAQICK010000375.1 GCA_027858595.1 Melioribacteraceae bacterium | reverse complement strand
GACATTGCTATTGAAGCAGGCGAGAAATAGTTTCATAAATAGTGGATCTGTCATTTCGAACTTTTTTTGTGAGAAATCCTATAAATTATGAAAGATTTTTCATCCCGCTGTGCGGAATTCGAATTGACAATGCTATAAACACCAAATTAGAATTTAATTTAAAAACATATAGGTAATTAAAGTGGTAGTAATATTAAAAAACAATGCAACTGAACCTCAGATTGACGATGTTAAAAAACATCTAGAAGATTATGGATTTCAAATACACGAATCTAGAGGCGAAGTAAAAACAATTATCGGTGCAATAGGCGTAAAACCAAGCTTTGATATAAGAAAAATTAAAATACTTGATGGTGTTTCGGATGTTTATCGTGTAACTGTTCCTTTTAAAATGGCGAGCAGAAATTTCAAAGAAGAAAACACAATTATTAAAATTGGTGATGTTGAAATTGGGACTGATGAAATAATTCTGATGGCTGGACCTTGTGCAGTGGAAAGTGAAAATCAAATATTTAGACTCGCAAAAGTAGTTGCAGAATCTGGCTCTAAAATTTTACGTGGTGGGGCATTTAAACCTCGCTCTTCTCCATACTCCTTTCAAGGTATGGGCGAAGAAGGATTAAAACTTATGCGTGCCGCTGCTGATGAATATGGTTTGCTTATGGTTACTGAAGTTATGCAAATTCACCAAATTGAGTTAGTTGAAAAATATACTGACATTTTCCAACTTGGGGCAAGAAACATGCAAAATTTTGGATTACTAAAAGAACTTGGAAATTCACACAAACCAGTAATGTTAAAACGTGGATTAGCTGCTACAATTGAAGAGTGGCTTATGTCTGCCGAATATATTCTTGCAAATGGAAATTCGAATGTAATGCTTTGCGAGCGTGGAATTAGAACATTTGAACCATACACAAGAAATACTTTTGATGTATCAGCTATTCCAGTTGTGCACGAAAGGAGTCATTTACCTGTAGTTGCAGATCCATCTCATGCTACAGGATATAGAAAACAAGTTGCTCCTATGGCTCGGGCAGCTGTTGCTGCTGGTGCAGATTCATTAATCGTTGAAATTCATGATAAACCAGAAGAAGCAATGTCTGATGGACCACAAGCACTTCTGCCATCTGATTATTTAACTTTGGTTCAAGAATTAAAAGTTATTGCAAATGCAATTGGAAGGACAATATAGAGTTTCTTCCAAACAAGGAACTGTCATTTCGAACCTTTTTTGGGGAGAAATCTTTTGAGTTATATGAGATTTCTCACATTCGTTCGAAATGACAATTCTACTTTGAAATAAGTCAATTCAAAAAGTAGAATAAAATGGAGAAATTTTGAAAATTAAAAACATTTCAATTATTGGATTAGGATTAATTGGTGGATCAATTGCAAAAGCTTTGCAAAAATCAGATTATGATTTTGTAATATCTGCATTTGATAAACCAGAAGTTTTATCCAAAGCGATTGAAGAAGAAGTTATTCATTCAAAATTAAGCTCTTATGAAGATTCTCTAAATTCTGATTTAATTTTTCTATGCCTACCAGTTTCAAATTCTATTGATGTCTTTGAAACCATAGCACCAAAGTTAAATAACAATACTATTTTAACCGATGTTTGCAGTGTCAAAAATGTATTCAAAGAGAAATGGGATAAAATAGATAGTAACGGAATTTACATTGGTGGGCACCCTATGACTGGTAAAGAGAAGGGTGGATTTAACAATTCGGATTCACTTCTTTTTGAAAATTCTGTTTATATTTTAACAGAAAAAGAAAATATGAATCCTCTTTTTGATGATTTTCAAAAAATAATTTCATCCTTTGACTCTAATATTTTACACATTCCTGCAAAACAACACGATGTAATAGCAGCAAGTGTTAGTCATCTTCCACAATTAGTTTCGGTTGCACTTGTAAACGCTGCATCTCTTAAAACAGATAATTATAATTTTCTAGATTTAGCTGCTGGTGGATTTAGAGATATGACACGTATTGCATCTAGCGATTTTACTATTTGGGAATCGATTATTGCAAATAATAAAAACCAAATCCTTACCGCAATGGATAAATTTTCTTATGATTTATCTACACTTACAGATTGGATTTCCGAAGATAATTACGAAGCTATTCATTCCTATTTTGAAAGTGCTAGAGTTTGCCGAGACGAGGTTCCACAAAATAGCAAAGGCTTTCTTCATCCTTTATTTGATTTATTTGGGTTTGTTACAGATCAACCAGGTGCAATTAGTAAAATTTCTACAGCCCTCTTTGAGGTTGGAATAAATATTAAAGATATGGAGTTACTAAAAATAAGAGAAGGCTCTGGTGGAACTTTTAGGCTTTCGTTTGAATCTTTGGAAGAAGTTGAAAAAGCGTCAGTTATTTTAAAACAAATTGGTTTTGAGACTGCTTAATTATACGTCCATTATTGGTTGTCAAATTTTGCTGTCATTGCGAGGAATCCGTTTGGGGTACGACATGGCAATCTAATGAGAAATAATAAGTTACAGATAGACACACACAACAAAATCAAGAAAACTTTCGGAACGCAATGACTATTTGATTATTAAAACATATTAGATTTGAGAAAGATATGATAAAACTACTAATAGAGAAGTAACGCAATTACAATATTTGTCATTTCGAACGAAT
>JAQICK010000294.1 GCA_027858595.1 Melioribacteraceae bacterium | reverse complement strand
CAACAAAACCAATAGCAAAGCCGGTTACAGCAGTTAGGGCAATAAACTGAATTGTATCTAAGGACATAATATTATTAACTCCATAAAATGGATGAATGTTTTATTAAATATAGTGGTTAATTAAGAAAAAATAAACTCTAAATGTATTGAGATAACCAAATTCAATAAATATTATTCAAAAGATTATTATAACTTCAAATATTATCTTTAGAATTTAGCTTTAATTCGTCACATCTTAAATTAAAAATAGAGACAAAATATCCAATTTCAACTAAAATTAAACTATTTATCTTTGATAAATATTAAAGTTTTAATATTTTGTTGTACTAAATTAAACAACCAATAACAACCTCGAGGGATTTATGAAACCCCTTACAATTTTATTTTCTACTTTTATTTTGGTTCTTTTAGTTAGTAGTTGCGGAGGGTCTAAAGATTTATCAAATACCGACACAGGCGATATTCCTGAATGGTATTTAACCACGCCAACTGCTTCCGATCACTTATATGAAGCTGCATCTTCTACCTCACGTGATATGGACCTTGCAATTTCCAAAGCATCTACTGAGGCAAGAGCAAAAATTGCTAGAAGTATTGAAGTTAAAGTAAACTCTATGCAGAAGAAATTTGAGGAAGAAGTGGGAGAAGGAGAAAATTCCGAATATTTAGCCCAATTTACTCAAGCAACCAAAACAGTGGTTTCAAAAGAATTAAGTGGTAGCCAAATATCTAAAAAGAAACTTGTAAAAGATGGTAAAAACTGGAGAGCTTATGTGTTAGCAAAGTACCCTATTGGCGAAGCTCAAAAAGCATTTTTAAATCAAATTTCTAATAACAAAAATCTTTATACTCGATTTAGAGCAACTGAAGCTTTTGCCGAGTTAGAAAATGACGTAGATAAATATGATAATCCTAATGCTGCACAAATTACAAATGAGTCGCAAATTGAATCTCCTCAAGTTCCAGTTCCAGAAGTTGCGGCTATAGCCGCCATTGCTCCTATTGCAGATGCAAAAAGCATGGTTGTTGATCACAACAATTTTACATTTGCACTGATTGATACAAAATTTGAAAACAGAAATATTACAAGCTCATTTATCATTACTAATAATGCTGAAGATGATGAAAAACTAAGTGTTTCTATTTATGGCACTAAAATATTTGATGAGGCTGGAAATGAAACAGTTGCAACAAAAGTTATTTTAGCAAATTCTGAATCTGGCCAAAATGCCTCATGGATTGATAAACAACTGATTTCTGGTGTTCCAACTCCAGCAGAATTTACATTTGAGAAAGTATCTTCCAATATTTCTAAAATTTCATTATTAAGCATTGCACTTGTTAGAGATAAGAAGAAAGTAGAATTTAGAAATATTGAATTCACAAAACAATAACCTTCTCTATAAAACAATTCACTCCGCTCTAATACTAAAACAGAGCGGAGATTTAACACTGAATAATAAATTCTACTAATATTTTGAGGTAATTATGGTTCCGCGAACTAAATTTTTACTAATATTTGCTACAACTCTTCTTTTTCTCACTTCTATTACTTACACTCAAACAGATGACCCCTTAAAAAGAGGTTTAATTGGATATTACTCCTTTAATGATAATGACGCTATGGACGAAAGTGGAAACGAAAACCATGGTGAAACAGATGGAGTTGTATTAGAAAAAGATATAAGTGGCGAGAGAAATGGAAGCTATAAATGGGACGACGAAGATGATTATATAAAACTACCCATTGATATTAGTGCAATGACATTACCAAAAGTTACGCTATCTGCTTGGGTTTATCCGCAAAGCTATAATGGAGAAATCACTGTAATTTCTAACGAAGACTGGGGCGGTGATAGAAAAATTTATACTCCAAAGCTTGGTAAAAAACGTGTGTGGGCAATTTCCGATGGGAAAGGTGGATTTATTGGAAAGACTCATGTTGTTAATAATAAATGGGTTTTTGTTGTTGCTACATACGATGAGGGTAGCAAACGAGCTTCTATTTATGTTGATGGTGTGAAGACATCTGGTAAAACAAAAATGGATATGTCTGCAGATTATACTATGATTGGGGCAAACACAAAAAGGAATGATGACTTTGAAGCTCTAATTGATGAAGTTCGAATATACGATAGAATTCTTTCCAAATCTGAAATTAACTCGCTTCGTAAGCTACAAACAGAAATAGATGATTTTAAGAAAAAAGAAAAAACACGTTACTATCTTCCAAAACAAAACAATTTAATTGTAAGAGCTGGAGCAACTAAAGATGCAAAAGTATTAGGAAAACTATCTACTGCGGATACTTTGAGATCCAAAATTCAAGTTCCTTCAAAAGGTGGCCGATGGAATGAGTGGCTAAAGATAGATTACAAAGGCAAAGTTGGATATGTGCAGCTTAGTTATCTTGATGTTAGAACTGTTGAAGGAGATAATCTTTCCGACTTTGAAAAAATGGCTAAAGAATATATGAATTGGGGCAATTGGGTATTTTGGGTAATAATGATTCTATTTTTAGCAATCGGAATTGGTGGTAGTGCTGGCTTTGGTGGAATTGACGGAATGCTCAATGCAATTACTGGAAATGATTTTGATGGTAACATAGCGTTTTTCCCAATTCTAACAGGTTTTTCTGGATTTATCTTAGCCATATTAATGGTAATTTGGCAAGATGGTATTGAATACTATTTATTTGAAAATTTTTCTTATTTGCCATCGGGTTACGGATTTGCAGCTTGGATTGTTTGGATTGTACTAGTTGTAAATATTCTAGTATTTGTATTCATGATATTTGAAAGTTTAACTTGTGGAAATATTATTCATGGAATTTTACGAATTATAATTCAGCTTGTTTTAGCTGTTTTCACACTTTATTCTGTATTTGCAATTACAATTGCATTAATTATTATAGTTATAATTATAATGGTTGTTGGCCTGTTACTTGCAGGTTTCTTTAGTGTGAGATATGTAAGAGAATAAATAATGATTCAAATTAAATTTCAACAAAAATAATAGGAAAGACAAAATGAGTGATGGAAATTCGGGTGCACAACTATTGAAAATTTTAGTGAGAATTGTTCTTTTCATTGTAGGATTAATTCCAGGATTAATCAGACTAATCATTAGAGGTGTTAAATCTATAATCGCAATGTTTCAAAATAACAAATCTGAACCAAGTGTAGTAGAACCAGAACACTTAGAGCAAAAAACAGAGGAGAATTAGTTTTTAAACAATAATTAGTTCGTTAGAAACAAGTATTTAAATTAATATTATAAAGGCGTTCGGTTAGGACGCCTTTATAATATTAATTACTACAAATGATATTTTTTACTTTGGCACTACTGGGAAGTTTGTGAAAGAGATAAAAATAATTTAAGTTTAGTAATGAATGATAAAACACTATACACACAAATATTAGGAATAACTTCACCTTGGGA
>JAQICK010000300.1 GCA_027858595.1 Melioribacteraceae bacterium | reverse complement strand
TCGTAATATAATCGTTTTTTGTTCACCACTATAACGCTTTCTTTCTAGCATGGAATACTCCTTCTTTACTCTTACGTAAATTTATGAAATTCCATTTCCATCTGAAGCTTTACACTATCAGTAGTACTATTTTCGGCCCAAACAACCTTCCCAGATTCACCGCTAACTTTTTCAATTATAATATTAGCAGTTCTATCCTTTTCAATGTTTATAACAACGTTGGAAAGAATTTTGTTTATTGTAGCATCAAACCTTATTTCCTCTGTTTCAATTGTTTTGATACTCCAAAGTATTTGGATTGTCACTAATCCAATAAGAGCAAATGTCATTGCTATAATTAAAATATTTATTTTACTTTTTTTCATTATTCTAATTTACTTATTCCACTACTTCTATTTCTTCCATTTAACATTTTTTAACATTTTTTTGCAATACTTTAACAATTTGTTTCGCCTAAACACAATATCTTTAGAACAAAAAAATTCACAATCAATAAAAGGAGAAGTTATGAAAAAGGTAACCTTGTTAATCGCATTATTGTTGTTTGCGTTCGTTGCTATCAATGCACAATCGGATGAGACAAAGGAAAAGTTAAAAAATCTAAAAGGAGAAGCCATAAAAATTACTATCGAAACCGAAGACGGTGAAATAGAAATTACTGGAGATGATGCAGAGTTATTGTTAACCAAAATGAAATCACAAAAGAATATCATGATTAAAAAAATGAATCATAGTGATATGGATAAACACGGAAATATATTCTTTTTCAAAGAAGGCGAAGAGCATGGTTTAAAAGAATTGAAAATTGATGTTGAAATTGAAGATGCCAATGGAGAAAAAGTTGTTGTTATAAAAAAAATAGTTGACGGTAAAGAGACTGTGAAAGAATACAAAGGAGAGGCAGCTCAAAAATTTATAAAAGGACACTCAAAAGGTGAACATAATATGAAATTCATTTCTGAAGATGGGGAAGCAAATATAGTTGTTGAACTTGACGGTAAAGATTTGAAATGGGTCTCTGAAGGTAGTGAACATGATGTAATGAAGAAAGTAAAAGTAGTAGTAAATGATGGCGTAAAAAAAGTAACTGTTACAACTACAGAAGATGGGAAAAAGAATGTAGAAGTATTTGAAGGTGAAGAAGCGGAAAAATATTTAGAGAAAATGGATCACGAAAAAAAAATGAAAATTCATCTTTCTGAAGATTGTGAAAAAAAAGTAATGAAGAAGAAAATTATTATTATCGAGGAAGATGACAATGAGAAAGACTAAATGAGATTCTAGCATTTTAATCTGCTTATAAATAGGAAACGTCATTCCCACATGCTATAGGTGGGAATCTTCCTTTTTGTATGAGATTCTAGACAAAAGCCTTTCCCGAAAAAATTCTAGGGCCGGCGGGAATGACAGAATCACATCAAATTATTCCTCTTTTAACTCCCCTTATAAAATTCTATTTTTGCTTAACTAAAATTTAGAAGCAATGATTGAAATAAAAGACTTATACAAAAAATTCGAAAATAATTCTGTCCTGCAAGGAGTTGATTTACAAATAAACCAAGGCGAGACCCTTGCTATTATTGGTCCTAGTGGCTGTGGCAAAAGTGTTTTACTAAAACATATAATTGGGTTACTAGAGCCTGACAAAGGATGTGTTTGCATAGAAGGGAAAAATATTCAGAATTTGAAAAAGGAAGAATTGTTTGAAATAAGAAAATTATTTGGATTCCTTTTCCAGGGGGCAGCTCTTTTTGATTCAATGACAATTGAAGAAAACATTACACTCCCCTTGGTTGAAAATAATTATAATTTATCTAAATCTGAAATGGATAAAATTGTTGCAAAAAAGCTTGAACTTGTTGGCTTAACAGGAATCCAAAGCAAGAAGCCATCCGAACTTTCTGGCGGAATGAAAAAACGCGTTGGACTTGCTCGTGCGTTGGTTACAAATCCTAAATATATTTTGTACGATGAACCCACTACTGGACTTGATCCAATAATGTCAGATTCAATTGATGAACTTATTGTTCACTTAAACAAAGAAATTAATGTAACCTCAATTGTGGTTACACACGATATGTTTAGCGTTAAAAACGTTGCCGATAAAGTTTCGATGATGCACAATGGAAAGATTTATTTTTCTGGAACTTATGATGAGATACTAAATAGTAGTGATAGTGTAATACAAAATTTTGCAAAGAGGACCGTTTTATAATGTCGAAATTTAAAGTAAAATATGTTTGCTCTAGCTGTGGCTACGAAACCCTTAAGTGGCTGGGCAAATGTCAAGAGTGCGAAGAGTGGAATACGTTTTCCGAGGAATTGGTTGATAATAAAAAATCAACTTCTGTTTTAACTAATGCTGTGGATGTAGTTAGGCTTGATGAAATTGTTGAGACTACAGAGAAAAGAATTGAAACTAATATTTCCGAGTTTGATAGAGTGCTTGGTGGTGGCTTTGTTCAAGGCTCCGTTGTTCTAATTGCAGGCGATCCTGGAATTGGCAAATCGACGTTAATAATGCAAGCCGCTTCATCAATAAAGGGAACCATTCTATACGTAAGTGGTGAAGAATCAACTACGCAGCTAAACTTACGAGCAAAACGGTTAAAAGTTAACACAAGCAATTTTTATGTTCTTGCGGTTACAGAAATGGAAGCAATTGAATCAGCGATAAATAAAATAAATCCAGATGTTGTAATGATTGATTCGATACAAACTATGCAACGAGCCGAGTTGGATAATGCTCCAGGCACTGTTACGCAGATTCGTGAATCAGCAAATCATATTATGCAACTTGCTAAAAGTCAAAATTTCGTTGCCGTTCTTATCGGACATATTACTAAAGAGGGCTACATTGCTGGGCCAAAACTACTTGAACATATGGTTGATGCCGTTTTACAATTTGAAGGTGAACGAAATCACAATTACAGGATTTTGCGTTCGCTTAAAAATCGTTTTGGTGGAACAAATGAAATTGGCATTTTTGAAATGCACGATGATGGTTTAACTGAAGTGAAAAATCCGAGTGAAATATTTTTAAGTGAACATTCAAACGATACTACAGGTTCTATAATTACTGCGACGATTGAAGGAAGTCGCCCAGTATTATTGGAAGTGCAAGCACTTGTTACTCCATCCAATTATGGAAATCCACAACGAGTTGCTACCGGATTTGATTACAAACGCCTTTCAATTCTACTTGCAGTTTTAGAGAAACGAGTAAAACTAAGATTATCCGCAGCAAATGTCTTCCTAAATATTGCTGGTGGATTAAAGATAATGGAACCAGCTGCCGATTTAGCTGTGTGCTGTTCAATTGCTTCGAGCTTTAAAGACAAACAACCCAACGAAGGTTTTGCCGCAATTGGCGAAGTTGGTCTTGGAGGAGAGATTCGTGGAGTTAGCCAAATTGAAAAACGAATTCAAGAGGCAGAAAAGTTAGGTCTCGCATCAATATTAATTCCTAAAACAAATTATAAAACTGATAAAGGAAAATATTCCATTAATGTGATTCCAGTAAAAAATGTTTTTGATGCTCTTGTTGAAATTATGGGATAAATAAAAATGGCATCCCAAAGGATGCCTTAAATAAATCTCTATAAATTTTAGGATAACCTTTTTTCAGCTTCATCTGAAACCTCAGCGGAGACTAGAATTCTACCACAAGATTCACAAGTGAACAAGCGTCTGTTTTGTCTTAATTCTATTTGACGTTGTGAAGGAACAATGTTGTGACATCCACTACAAGCAGAACGGTTAATGGTTACAATAGCTTTACCCTTCAATGCTTTCCTAATTCTCATATAAACTTTGTAGTCGGACTTTTTAACTTCAACTGCAATTTTTTCTCGTTTTGCTCTTAGGCGAGCCTCTTCAATTTCATTTTCTTTAATAATCTTTTTCAACTCAACTTCGTTTTCTTTAAGAACAATATTTAATTCTTCAACACCCGGATTTAATTCTTCAATTTCGCTTTTAAGCTTTTCATTATTGAGTTCCATCTCAGTATTTTCTGTTTCAAATCTTTCAATCTCAGTTTCAGAGTGATCAATTTCTTTTGTTAAGGCGTCATATTCTTTATTATTTCTAACCTTATAAAGTTGAGCCTTAAATTTTTTCAGGCTAGAAGTTAATCTTTCAACCTCTTCATCATTAGCTATTCTTTTTTCTAACGATTCCGACTTGATACTCTCTTTTTCATCAATTTGTTCTTGAATTACATCTATTTTCTCATTCAGTCCGTTTACACGTAAAGGTAGATCCCCACGTAGTTCTTCCAACACATCTAACTCGTCATCAATAATTTGGAGCGAGTAGAGTGTAACTAATCGGTTTACCATTTATTTCTCCTTTTTAATTAAAAAACTTAACTGGGTTATTTGACCCATTATATTTAAAAACTTTAACTGGCGAATTGTTACTTTTAATAAATTTGTCTAATTTTATTTTTAGTGGCTTCAACACTGGAACTTCTGTTTCATAATGACCAGCATCAATAAGCATAATTATATTTTCAGCATCTAGGAAAGTATGATATTTTATATCGGCAGTAATAAAGGCATCAGCTTGAGCAGCAATTGCCTTATTCATTAAATCGGAACAAGTACCACCACAAACAGCAACTTTTTTAATTTTGGAATTACTTCCAATTGCATATTTCAACCCATTTGTTTTTAATGATTTTTTCACATGGGATAAAAATTCTTTAGATGTCATAGATTTTGGCAATTGCCCAATTGCACCTGCACCGTAATTATTATTTTTGTTTTTCAATACAAAGATATCGTATGCTGGCTCTTCGTATGGATGGACTGATTTCATTGCATCTATTATCGAATTTAATTTCCATGAGTTAACCAAAACTTCTAACTTTATTTCGCTAACTCTTTCAAAACTTTTAGATTTCCCAATTGTTGGGTTAGATAGGCTTGAACCTTCAAATGTTCCTTCAACAAAATTTTTGGAACTACATTTTGAATATTCCCCAATAATGCCTCCACCGGCATTAAAAATTGCATCCGAAACCAAATCAACATTTTCTTCTGGAATATAAACTGCCAACTTATATTGATTACTTAATTGATTTTCTAAAAACTGAATATTCTCTAACTCAATTCTTTTAGCCAACTCAAAACTTACACCACCCTTTGTATAATCTAGGTTTGTGTGTGCAGAATAGAGAGTAGTATTATTTTGGATAAGTTCTTTAATTAGTTTTGATTTCGTGTCGGTATTAAAATTTAGGTTTTTGATTGGGGTAAAAATATAAGGATGGTGAGTTATAATTAGATTGGATTTTTTTTTAATTGCTTCTCGTAAAACCTTTTCGTTAAAATCCAAAGCTAACAGAATGTTAGAAACCTCATTTTTTGGGTTTCCCACCTGCAAGCCAATGTTATCTTTCTCCCAGGCTATTCCTTTCGGAGCCCAATCTTCAATGTATTTTATTACTTCTTCTATATTCATTATACTCAAAAAAAAATGCACCTCTATATTTAGAAGTGCATTTTTTTAATTTTATTTTAAGCTTTTTATTTGTTCCGCAGAACGTAAAAGCTTCGCTATGTATTTATTTCTTATTCTCATAAACTTAGGGTGTAAATTTACGATTATTTTATAAATTTTTCAAGGACATAAATTTATCCCAATTTGGAAACAGCTTCTCTAATTCGGTTAATTCCTTCTGCCAAGTTTTCCATTGACGTAGCATAAGCAATTCGCATAAATCCCTCTGCTCCAAAAACAGAACCTGGAACTGTTGCAACTTTAGCTTCAGCAATTAAATACATCGCTAAATCCATTGAGCCTTCAATTTTATTCTCTTTATAACTTTTTCCAAAGAACGATGAAAAATCTGGGAAAAGATAGAAAGCACCTTTTGCATTTTCAGCTTTTACGCCATCAATTTCGTTAAGAGCCTTAAATAGAAATTCTCTTCTATCAGCAAAGATTTTACGCATATCCTCTACATCATCTTGAGGTCCTGATATAGCTTCCAAAGCAGCATATTGGGAAATAGATGCCGGATTAGAAGTCATTTGGCTCTGTAATTTACCCATTCCACTTATTATCTCTTTATCAGCAGCAGTAAAACCAATTCTCCATCCAGTCATGGAATAAGATTTTGAAACACCTTCAATTAATATTGTTTTCTTCTTTAGTTCTGGACTTAAAGACGGGAAACTTACATAATCAAAATCATCATAAACTAATCGAGAATAAATTTCATCGCTTATTATATACAAATCATTTTCAATAACTATTTTTCCAATCTCTTCCAATTCTGATTTTGAATAAACTGACCCTGTAGGATTTGATGGATTACACAAAATCAACGCACGAGTTTTGTCGGTTATTGCATCTTTTAATTGATTGGGAGTAATTTTAAAATTACTTTCACTCGTTGTATCAATATAAACTGGAACTCCATCGACAATCTCTACTAAAGCGGGGTATGTAACCCAGTAAGGTGCAGGGATAATAACTTCTTCGCCAACTTCTATAATTGTTTGCAATGCATTATATAATGAATGCTTTGCACCATTTGATACGATAATTTCGTTTGTATTATATTCTACACCAGAGAAATCTTTTATCCATTTCCCAACCGCTTTTCGTAATGGAATTATTCCAGAAGCCATCGTGTAGCCTGTGTGTCCATCTTCCATTGCTTTAATTGCAGCATTTTTAATTCGTTGTGGAGTAGGAAAATCTGGCTCACCAACAGATAAATCAATTACATTTATTCCTTGTGCTTTAAGTTCTTTCGCTTTTCCAGAAATCTGCATTGTCCCTGAAAATTCCATTGTGTTAACTTTTGTTGATAAGTGCATAACAGTCCTCAATAATTTGATTTACAAAAGTAGTGTTTCATATATATTTATGAAAGTAAGAAGTGCATATTCATATAATTTCTTTACTATTTATTCTGTTTTTTTGAGATTTTATGCATATAATTTGCTTTGTTTTTAGATATAATTGTTTTTTATGTAAGGGAGGATATACTCTTCTATATAAATTTTTCTTTTTCCCTTGTGATTTATCTCACACAAGAAAACTTTTCTTATTTGATTAAATCTTAAATTACACTTATTTTTCTACTTCTATCTCCATTTAATATTTTTATCTACTTTAAATAATTTTATGGGAAATAAAAAAAGTATGAAACTAAAATTTTATGGTACTCGGGGCTCAATTCCAGTTTGTGAAGGGAACTTTCAAAAATATGGGGGCAATACAACTTGTGTAGCTTTATGTAATGATGAAAATATTTACATTTTTGATGCTGGAACTGGGATAAGATATTTAGGCAGAGATTATTTTACCAATGTGGAACACAGCATTAAAAATATATTTTTAACCTTTTCACATTTTCACTGGGATCATATTCAAGGCTTTCCATTCTTTCTTCCTGCTTACGACTCTAAGCGAGACTTAACAATTACCACAATTGGAAGAAACGATAAATACTTTGATTTGAAAGCAATTTTTGAAAATCAAATGAGAAAAGAATTTTTTCCGGTTCCGTTAGAAGAGATGGGAGCAAAAATTAATTTCATTCAAGAGGAAACAAATTCTTTTCAAGATGCTAATACAAAAATTATTTCTACTGAACATAATCATCCAGGTGGAGCTTATAGTTTTAGAATTGAACTCGACGGTAAAGTAGTAGTTTTTATTACGGATGTTGAACACTCTGATGGACTTGATCAGCGAGTTGTTGATATTGCCAAAGATGCTGATATTCTAATTCACGAAGCACAATATACGCCAGAAGAACTTAAACACCATAGAGGTTGGGGACACAGTAGTTGGATGCAGGCAATTGAAGTTGCTAAAGCTGCAAATGTTAAAAAATTATTTATTACACATCACGACCCAGACCACGACGATCAATTTCTTGATGATATTGAAATTGAATGTAAAAAACATTTTCATAATGTAGAATTAGCACAAGATAATTTAGAAGTGGAGCTTTAGCTATGGACAAATTTTTAGAAGCAGCAATTGAAGAAGCAAAAAAAGGGTTAGATGAAGGCGGTATTCCAATAGGCTCAGTAATTGTCCACAATGGAAAAATAATTGGTCGTGGGCATAATCGAAGAATTCAAAAAGGAAGTGCAATACTACATGGCGAAATGGATGCACTAGAAAATGCAGGACGTCTATCTGCAAAAGTTTATAAGGAGTCAGTGCTATACACCACTCTCTCACCATGCCCAATGTGTTCTGGTGCTATTCACCTATATGGAATCCCGAAAGTTGTTATTGGTGAGAACAAAACTTTTATGGGAGAAGAGGCACATCTAAGCTCCAAAGGTGTAAATGTAGAAGTTGTAAATGATAATTCATGTATTGAAATGATGGACAAATTCATAGAAGAAAACCCAATCCTTTGGAACGAAGATATTGGTGAAGAATAATTTTCAGTTATAGAAAACCACAACTATTATGAGAAAGTAATGAAAGAGACAAAATCAGATCAAATAAATATTTTATATAAATTTGTTTTTCATGAGCAAATAACTGTAGCATTTGAAGTCAAAATAAATTATGAAACTCTATTAATTGAAAATGATGTAGCACATATTAATAATGAATGGACAAAATTAAAAAACTTCAAATGTCCCAACTGTCCTCTTGATGAAACTAAAACTGAATATTGTCCTTTAGCAAGAAACCTTGCTGGAGTCTTGGAATTTTTTAACACACTTCCTTCATATAAAGAAGCTAAAGTCTCGGTTGAAACAAACGACAGAACCACATACAAACAAACTACAGTTCAAGTTGGTGTTGGAAGTTTAATTGGAATTATTATGGCCAGCAGTGGATGCCCAGTTATAGGTGTTCTTCGTCCTCTAGTACGGTTTCATTTACCCTTTGCATCATTGGAAGAAACTGAATACCGAGTCTTTTCAACATACGTTTTTGCTCAATATTTTAAATTTATTACTGGTGGAGAACCCGATTGGGATTTAATGAAATTAAAAACTGCCTACGAACAAATTCAGGTTGTTAACACAAATATTGTAAAAAAACTTTCGGATGTTGAATTAAACGATACAAGCAGGAATGCTGTAGTTACTCTAAGCAGTTTTGCTGAATACATAATTTTTAATCTTGAGGATAAAGAATATATCCATCTTAAAGATGTCTTCAATTCATTTGGAGAGTCATCGAATTCTGGGTCTATATTCAAAAATGAATAAGTAGAAAACAGGGAGTCTGTTTTCTACTCTTTTTCTTTATCTACTACTTCAGTAAATTCTGCTGTATCTTCTTCTTCGGTTTTTATTACTTCAACTGAAAAATTTGCAACAACACCAGCTAGTGCTCCAACCGCAGCTACTATTGGGGCAGCTAAAACTCCTATTACTCCAAAGCTTAGAGGAATTTCAATAAAAGTTTTACCTTCTGTATCTTTAATAATTATTCGTCTCACATTTCCTTCACGAATTAAATCTTCTACTTTTTTAAGTAGTTCCTGCCCTTTTACTTTAAATTCCATTGTAACTCCAATTTGTTTGTGCAATCTTAGATGTTCAACAGATAGATAAAGTTCCATAAAAAAAGCCGTGAATAAATATCCACGGCTTAAAAACACATCCTATATAACTAATGTTTTATCTATAGAATTGAAATCTATTATCAATAATATCAGCTTCTTCTTTAATATCAACTAACCATTGAGAGTAAAGTGCAGATTTTTTTTGATTCAAAATCGAAGTTCTTATTGAGCCTTTTTGCAATGTGAAAGATGTAGAATCGAAAGGTGTTTTACTAGTTACTTTTATTATGTAGCTTCCTCTGTTTCCTTTGAAAGGCTCTGAAATTGTATTAACCGGCAACTCAAACGCTGCTTGTGAAAACGCAAAGTCTCTTCCTATAGTAGGTATTGATCCAGTTGTTGAGAAATTATTTACAGAAGCAACTTTGGCTTGTGGAAATACTTCTTTAGCTATATTCATATCTCCGTTATCACCAATTTTTGCTTTAATTTCTTTTGCAATTAGTAATTCCTTATCCCCTTTCTTCTCTCTTTTTACAAGAGATGAAATACTTTCTTTAACTTCTTCAAGAGGTTTTACACCAGCCTCAGCAACTTGTGACACAATTGCTACTACATATCCACTTTGGAACTTGAACACGGGGCCTATATCATTTACATCAGCATCAAAAGTATAAAGCAATAGAGACCGATTTGCACCTAGCCCAGGAATTGAACTTGCTGATTTTAATAGTTCTGGAGTTTCAAGAACTTGATAGTCATAGTGAACTGCTGTTGAATCGAAACCATCCTCTTCTGCTAAAAATTGAAAATCATTTGCTTTCTCATTAACCTTATCAATTGTTGAAGGAGAAGCAACTATTTTATTAACAATACTTTCAACTACAAATTCTTTTTTAGTTTTATCTTGAACTTTTATTATATGATATCCAAATTGAGATTTAACAGGTTTTTGAATTTTGTCTATTCTACCTCTGAAAGCAGCTTTTTCAAATTCTGGAACCATTTGACCTTTTCCGAACCAACCAAGATCACCACCTTTAATTCCACTACCAGGATCTTGTGATTTTGTTTTAGCCATCTCTGCAAAGTCAGAGCCAGCAATTAACTGTTTGTAAACTGCTTTTGCTTCATCTTTATCTTTAATCAAAATATGAGATGCACTAACAATAGTTTCTTTAGCTTTTATTGATTTAACAACTTTGTATAAAATAAATCCTTCGGACGTTAAAACTGGACCAACAAAACTTCCATCTTTAGCATTTACAACTAAAGACTGAGCTTCAGAAGGAACTTGTGTAATTTGCAATGTCTCTTTCGCGTATGGTTTCTCAGAATAAATTTCAACAAAAGTTTTGAATCCACTTGTATCGGCTTCCACTTTTTTACGAATTGCAATCAAGTTTTTTTCAATTGAAAGAGTATCTTGTTGCGAAGCATTAGTACCAAAGAGAACATACTTCACTTTTCTTGCTTCTTCTTTTTTGTAATCATCTTTATGTGCAGAGTAGTACTTTTCAATTTCTGCATCGGTAGCATTTAATGTTGAATCTGAACTTAATTGTGTTGTAACAGAAATATAATCGGCATTCATTTTGATGTTGTCATCATTAAATTTTCTTTTAATTTCTTCGTCACTTACAAATGCAGAAGCATTAACCAGACTTGTTAATTTTTCTTGAAGTAATTGTTGTTTTACTTGATCTTCAAGTTGTAGAATTGCAGTTTTGTTTTCTGGATTTCTAATAGCAGCATCATAGGCTTCACGATTAAACCGTCCAGTAGAATCAATAAAATATTGAGTAACAGATTGTGGAGGATTTGGTCCCAAAAGAAGCTCTTCTATTTCTTTATCCGAAACTGACAAATCATATTCTTTAATTTTTTGTTCCATTAGTTTTTGGCTTAACAAACTTTCCCAAACTTGATCACGGAATTGATCCATTTGGCTTTCTGGAATTTCTTGTCCGTTCTGTTGCAACTGAAATTCTTTATATCTATCCAAAAGATTTGCAAAATCTTGATAGCTTATTTTTTCACCGTTTACTTCACCAATGTCATTGGTTCTTCTTCCCATAGATTCACCAATTTTCGAATCGGAAAGAACCATAAATAAAACAAACAATCCACCTACGCTAACTATAAACCATGGAGCAAGGCTCCGCATCTTGGCCATCATTCCCATAATTTTCAAATCCTCCAGCTAAACAACTTTAAATAAAAAACACGATTATAAATTTAGTTAGACTATTCTCTAAAATCAATAACATTTAGAGTACAAACAAATGTTAAGTTATTCTAAATAAACAAAATAAAAACTATAATATTTACTTTGCAACAAACAAATCTACCTCAAAATTGAATTAAACTAAAAATAGGATTAACTTTATGAGAAGAATAACCACTAATATTTCAACAACATTAAAGGAGTTATAATGCCAACAACACAAGAAAATCTTGGAACTGCATTTGCCGGTGAAAGCCAAGCAAACCAAAAATATAGAGCTTTTGCTAAAAAAGCGGCAAAGGACGGATTCCCTAACATTGCAAAACTATTTGAAACTACTGCCGAAGCAGAAAGAATTCATGCCGAAGGTCATTTAAAGGCTCTGGATAAAGTCGGCACTACATTAGACAACCTTAAAGAAGCAATTGGTGGTGAAACTTACGAATTTGAACAAATGTACCCACCAATGTTAGAGCAAGCCGAAGCCGATGGACATAAAGCTAAAAAGATGTTTAAGTGGGCAGTTGAAGCTGAAGAAGTTCACGCAAAACTTTATGCTGCTGCACTAAAAGCTGTTGAAGAAGGAAAAGATTTAGAAGAAACAAATTTTTATCTTTGTCCACTTTGTGGTCACATAGAGTTTGGAAAACCAACTGAAGCTTGTCCTATCTGTGGTTTGCCAGCTGATAAATATGTAGAAGTGTGAGATTTAGAGGGGTTTATCCCCTCTCTTATTTATTGTTAATCCCATTTCAGTTTTGTTTTTTAGACTAATTTATGGAAAGGATTATGAAAACAATCAACATTAAAAGCTTTAAGAATTTTTATAAGGCTCCTATTTTTGGGTTAATCTTTGGATTTATATTTTATATGCTAGTGGGCTTTATTCTAATTCCTCCCTTTGCAAAAAGTGAAATAATAAAAACAATCAACAATAAGTTTAATAAAACTGCAATAATTGAGAAGGTCTCTTTTAATCCTTTTGTTTTCACCGTCTCCATTCAAGGGTTTATTTTAGATGACGCTAAATATGGTGAAGTACTAAAATGCAATGAAATTTTTATCGACCTAAAAATGCTACCACTTTTGAAAAAAGAAATTGATATTGATAGCTTTGAAATTTATA
>JAQICK010000247.1 GCA_027858595.1 Melioribacteraceae bacterium | reverse complement strand
AGCTAGTTTTCTACTAGTAATTACAGGTTCAAAGTCATCATTTACGAACCCTTCATTTGGTCCAATGGATTGTTCATATTCATTCAATTTATCAAGTTGTTTAGGATTTGCTATTACTTTTTTAGTGATTATATATTCGCCTGAGCTACTTTCTGGAATATCGTTTATTTCAACACATTGAATGCCCAACTCTTCTAAAAATATACTTCTCCATCTTGGTATAGACTGAGCTACTAAAATCATCTTAAGATTAGTTTCATTTAAATATTCTTTCATTAAGCCATAGTATTCTACAACTTGCCCAATATGCTCCCTTTCCAATGGAATAGCCTTTAATTCAACAATATATCTTCTACCATCTATAACAAAAAGCAAATCTATTCGTTTACCTTTAATATAGTATTCTTTTGTTTTTTCTTGGATGTTTTTTCCAGGGAAAAGAATTTCTGGATTATTGTATAGATAATCTTGAAGATCACGTTCTCTCATAGTTTGTTACCTTTTTACTTTAGTAATATTTAGGTGAACATATAGTTGCTTAAGATTGTCACTTTCTAAAATGCTAGCTCACTTTACTGTTCAAGAATTTGTTCCATTGATTAACATTAAATTCTCCATTCATATTTGATTCTTTAAATTCATCATCCAGTTTCATCAACGTAGTGTTTCTTAATTCAAATACTCTTTTATTATCGGAAACCTTTTTGGCTCGCTGATTGATTTTTAAGTTTGAAATGTTAAATTTCTTCCCTCGTTTTTTCATCAACAAAATATACAGAACCATCTTTCTTAGTTATTCCAACGCTTCTACTCATGAGAACCTCCTAATTCTTTTACAACAGATTTATACTTTTCAATGCGATTATAAGTCCAATCAGAGAGAGACTTGCGGAGATAATAGCTATAAGAAAATTTATCTGATTACCCTGTTCGCTTTTTGCTTTGCTAATCTTTGAAACAGCAACATCATAAATTTTATTTATTCTTGCATTCATTAATTCCAAATTTCTTGTGTAGTGCAAAAATCCAAGAATACCTTCTTCATGGATACCAAATGTAAGAGTAGGCTCATGTATAAAGATGTGAAATTCATTATTCCAAAGATTAATTTCAAGTTTTAACTTTGCTATAATTGTAGAAAACGATTTAAGTTTGTAATAATGACAAAAAATCAAAAAAAATGGTTGTCTTAATTCATTTATTTTTTTGTCAAGAATTCTTATTTTGCGAACAATGGTATTATGCAACTTAACTAACTGATAATATTCTTGATTGTCTTCTTCTCTTAGAGCTGTATTGTGTAATTCAATTTTGCTCATAATTTTTCCAAATATTTGGGACTAGTTTTTAAATATTAAAAAAATCTTCTCTCATTAAGTTTGTTAAACATTTTATTTTTATATTCCCTTTTGCCACTCAGACCATTTATAAAAAGCAACTTAGTTAAAATGTCACAAAAATACAAAGTAGTCTATTCTAAAATTGTTGAATAACATTACTCCCCTCTCCCCTTTTGCATCCAAAAAACTTATTCACTATTTTAACAACACTTTAGAATCACTTTATTCTGGTAAACACAAGATGGCAATATTTCAAAAATCAGTAATCAACAAATACCTTAGCTCACTCGATAAAAATCTAATCTCCGAAAAGTTTTCAAACTTTCAACAATTCTATGGTGATTCAGAAAGAGTAGAAAACATAAAACTACTTAAAGAAGAAAATTATCAAGAAGGTTTTCTTAGAGAAATCTTTGTCCAAGTTCTTGGTTATACTATTAACCCTGATAAGGAATATAACCTTACTACCGAATATAAAAACGAAACAGATTCTAAGAAGGCTGATGGTGCTATACTTAGTGATGGTAAGGCTATTGCTGTTATTGAGCTTAAATCAACAAAAACAAAAAGTATGGAGTCCATCCAAGAGCAGGCGTTTAATTATAAAAATAACCAATCAAATTGTAAGTATGTAATCACATCAAATTTTCATAAACTCCGCTTCTATATTGATAATGCAACAGAGTATAAAGAGTTTGACCTTTTCGATATTAATCTTGAGGAGTTCTCAGTTTTTTATCGTTTGCTTAGTATGGATTCTATCTTTAACGATATTCCTACTAAACTTAAGGCAGACACAAAATTTCATGAAGAAAATATTTCTGATAAATTCTATAAAGATTATTCTTCTTTCAAGAATAAAATTTTTGAAAATCTAATTCAAAACAATCCAACGTTTAATAAGCTTGTATTGTTCAAAAAATCTCAAAAGTTTCTCGATAGACTCCTTTTCGTTTTCTTTGCAGAAGATAATGGCCTAGTTCCTCCAAATTCTATTTCAAAAATTATTGAGCAATGGCAACACCTTCACGAACTTGAAGCAGATCAACCTCTTTACAATAGGTATAAGTTGTTTTTCTCTCATCTTAATAGTGGCCATAAATACCCAACCTATAATCTTCCGGCTTACAATGGTGGTCTCTTTGCACCCGATGATATTCTTGATAACATTATTATTGATGATGAAATTCTTAACGCCGATTCTCTCAATCTATCTTCATACGATTTTAACACGGATATTGATGTAAACATTCTCGGTCATATTTTTGAACATTCACTCTCTGAAATTGAGGAAATTACTTCTGAAATAGCGGCAACAGCCGCAACAGGGGGACACGTCCCCTTGACTACCAAACGTAAAAAAGACGGAATATTTTATACTCCCAAATATATTACTCAATATATTGTTGATAACACAATTGGAACTCTTTGCAAAGAGCAGAAAGAACAATTTCAAATTGATAATATCGATGTTACAATATCCTACAGAAATGCGGACGGAAAGCTTTCTAAAATTGGACAAGACCTTTACAACAAATTGCAAGAGTATAAAACTTGGCTGCTGTCTCTTAAAATTCTAGATCCCGCTTGTGGAAGTGGTGCATTCCTTAATCAAGCTCTAACATTTCTAATTAAGGAGCATAATGATATTGACGAGCAAATTGGCGAACTATTAAACCAACCACTTTACTCACCAGATAATGATATATCAATCCTTGAAAATAACATCTACGGTGTTGATATAAATGATGAATCAGTTGAAATTGCTAAACTTTCACTTTGGTTAAGGACTGCTAAAAATGGAAGAAAACTTTCTAACCTTAGCAATAATATTAAATGTGGTAATTCTCTTATTGATGACCCACTAGTTGCTGGTGATAAAGCTTTTAATTGGAATCTAGAATTTTCAGATATTATGAAAAATGGTGGCTTTGATGTTGTGATTGGAAATCCACCTTATGTGTTTGCAAGAGATAAAATATCACAACTCGAAAAAAAATATTATGTAAGGAATTATGTCTCAGCACAGTATCAGGTAAATACCTATCTCCTATTTATTGAACAGACAATAAATTTACTTAAGGATAAAGCTCAATTTGGTTTAATTGTTCCTAATGCTTGGCTTATGGTGAGTTCTGCATCAAGTCTAAGAAAATTTATTTTAGAAAAATGTAAAATAAATGAAATTGTAAATCTTATGGGGTATTCTTTTGCAGGAGTAAGTGTTGAAACAATTATTTTGAATGCTAAGAAGGAACGGACAGAAAACAATGATATTAAAATATTTGTAAGTAATGGTGAAGTATTTGAGCATTCTCATGATAGAAATCAGAACGATTTTTCTCAAAATAGCGACTATGAATTTCGAGTATTCTCTGATGATAAAAGTAAATTGTTAATTGATAAACTCTGTGATAATTCAGAAATATTAGATGATTTGGTTTTTATTAAAGCTGGCTTAAAGGCATATGAGAAAGGCAAAGGTGAACCAAAGCAAACGGTTGAAGATGTTAAAAATAGACCCTATGACTTTGAATACAAATTTGATGATTCAACCTATAAGTATCTAGATGGCAAGGATGTTAGTCGATATTTTATCACGTGGACAAATTTATTTTTAAAATATGGAAAGCATCTTGCTGCTCCAAGGACTTTTAATCTTTTTGATGGTGAAAAAATTATTTTACGAGAAATAACGGGTAAATATCCAAAATCAATTATTGCAACTCATACCGAGAAGACATATCTATTTAACATGAGTAACATTGCGATACTTCCTAAACGTGATGATATTAGGCTAAAATATATTTTGGTTTTACTAGGGAGCTCACTGATTTCATATTATTTTCTAAAAAACACAGCTAAATCAGTTAGAAAAATGTTTCCAAAAGTTATCTTAGGTGATTTGAGAAAATTTCCTATTAAAGTAGTATCTCTACAGTATCAACAACCATTCATCCAAAAAGCTGATTTAATGCTGTCATTAAACAAACAACTACAAGCAAAGAAAACCACTTTTCTAAACAGAATAAAAAGCAACATGGCCATTAACAAAATCACAAAAAAATTAGACTCCTTCTTCGATTACAATTTCAAAACATT